>JASFOC010000483.1:0-3006 GCA_050116715.1 Gammaproteobacteria bacterium | reverse complement strand
GGCATGGTGGAGTTTTCCGGGCGGTTTCCGCAGCGTTACTTCGACGTCGGGATCGCCGAGCAGCACGCCCTGACGTTTGCCGCCGGCCTCGCCTGCGAGGGCATCAAGCCGGTGGTCGCGATCTACTCCACCTTCCTGCAGCGCGCCTATGACCAGCTGATTCACGACATTGCCCTGCAGGACCTGGACGTTACCCTGGCCATCGACCGTGCCGGACTGGTCGGTGCCGACGGCGCCACGCATGCCGGAGTGTTCGATGTGAGCTTCCTGCGCTGTGTCCCGAACATGGTCGTCATGGCCCCGGCCGATGAGAACGAATGCCGGCGCATGCTGACAACCGCCTATCGCTACGCGGGCCCCGCTGCGGTGCGTTACCCGCGCGGCACCGGTCCCGGTGCAACGATCGCCCGGGAACTGGAGAGTCTGCCAATCGGAAAAGCTGAAATCCGGCGGCATGGCGCACACGTGGCGATACTGGCCTTCGGCAGCCGCGTCGCGGCCGCAGTCGAGGTCGGAGAGCAGCTCAACGCCACGGTGGTAAACATGCGTTTTGTCAAGCCACTGGACACGGAGATGATTGTCGCAATTGCGGCCGGGCATGAACTGATCGTCACTGTTGAGGAAAACGTGCTGCAGGGTGGCGCCGGCGCCGCAGTCGACAAGGCGCTGCTGGCGCACGGCATCAGTATAGAGACCCTGAACCTGGGCATACCGGACCGCTTTATCGGCCAGGGCACGCACGCGCAGCAGCTGGCTGAATGCGGTCTTGATGCCGCAGGCATCCGTGCAGCAATCGAGAAACGCAGCAGTAATACGGCAGCCGTTGCAGCGCTGGCCGCATCACTGCCGGGAACACGCAGCCATGGATAAACCGAAACGCTACCAGGGCATCGACAAGGACCCTCATGGTGCCATGAATCCAACGGGTAATATCATCCGGGATGCCTGGGTGTTCGGTATCATCCCGGAAACCGAGACCTGCGCCGGCTGGACCGTGCAGGGCATCGACGCCCTGTATGACAAGGTTGCAGTGGCCTGGGAACCCTATGGCAACATGGTCTCCAACCTGCCGCCCGAACTCCGGGAGCGCCACCAGCGTATCTACGCGGCCGCCGTCAGACATGCGCGCGACCTTGGCTGGGATCCGGAGCTCGGAGACGACGACTGAGTTGCGCAGGCTGCGCACATGGGCGTTACCACCGTAACCTTTTTCCGTCCCGCCGAAATAGCCCGGGAACGGGTCAACCTCCCGGCCCCCCTGTTCAACCGCTGCCTGCTGGCACTGAATCACGCCGAGACCAGGCACGCCTTCATCCCGGTCCGCAGCATGCAGTACCAGGCGATCATCGACGAATCCGAGATTATCTTTGTCGACAACCAGGGCTATGCCGTCAGCGCAGGACAGGGCGGGCGCCTCATCGTGCTCGCCTGGGATGTTGCACTGCGCAGCCCCCGCGATTCCCTGACGGCGCCTGTACCCATCGAGATTATCTACTACAACAGCGACGGCCACGAAATCCACCGTCGCCTGATGAGTGAATTCCCGAAGGCACTGGACCGCTACGAGTCGATCCGGAAACAGGCCGGCGGCGAAAACAACGTCACCGCCAGCGTGCTGCCCTTCCGGCCGGCCTAGCTGTCCCGCGGCGCATCCTGACGACGCAGTCCCGGCAAGCTGCGATAATCAGGACGCATCCACCGGCGCTTGCCGGAACCCGCCAAGCGAGGCGTTGCGTCATGCCAGCACGCTTCGAAAAACATACCCAGTTCAACATCTGGTATCTCGTCCTGGCACTGTTCGGGATCATGCTGTTCCAGCAGTGGTGGCACACCAGCCGCGAGGTCGAGGTCATCCCCTACAGCCAGTTTGAGCAGTTGCTGCAGGAACAGCGGATTGAGGAGATCCAAGTGCGCGACCGCTACCTCGAGGGCCGCCTGAAGCAGCCGCTCGGCGACGGCCGGGAGCGTTTCGTCACCACCCGTGTGGAACCTGGCCTTTCAGAACACCTGCGCAAGTACACCGTCAAGTTCACCGGGGTCGTCGAAAGCAATCTGTTGCGCGAGATCCTCTCCTGGGTACTGCCGGTACTGTTTTTCTTCGCACTGTGGATGTTCCTGTTCCGGCGTTTTGCCGAACGCCAGGGGCTCGGCGGCCTGATGAGCATCGGCAAGAGCAAGGCCAAGGTCAACGTCGAGCAGGATACCGGCGTGACCTTCGATGATGTCGCCGGCGTGGACGAGGCCCGGGCGGGCCGCGGAACTGCTGGTGTTCGAGGAGATATGGCCGACGACCTCGACAAGGCCACAGACATCGCGCGCAACAGGGTGACACGCTTCGGCAGGTACGAACAGCTCGGCCAGATGACCTACGAGGAGCCGCGCTCGACATTCCTCGGTGATGCCGGGCTCAGCCTGGCACCGCGCCAGTACAGCGAGGAAACGGCCCGCGAGATCGACTGCGCGGTACGGGAACTGACCGCGCAGGCGCGGGAAAAGGCCCTGCGGATACTCAGGGCCAATCGCGCCATACTCGAGGATGGCGCCCGCCGGTTGCTGGAAAAGGAAACCCTGCTGGCAGAGGAACTGCCGCGTCCTGAACCCTGGACACCCGGGCAATAGCCGCGGCGGCGCGCCGGCAGGGGAAACAAGCGCGCAGTACCCTGTCCTGTTAATCCAGCCGCCTGCGGAAACGGACAACGGCGAGCGTCGCGGTAACCAGGGTCGAAATCAGCAGGCCCATGATCAGGTTCGCGGCGATAAAAACCAGCGCGGCAAGATAGACTTCCCGCCGCAGTCCGTTGAGCGGCATGTGAAACAGCAGCATCCCCGACGCACGGGCCCCGTGCACATGCCCCTGGCAAGGCCAGGCCAGACTAGGCGGTCAGACTGGCAAACAGGGTCGGCAGTTTTTCCGGCAGTCTGTCGACGTTGTCGATGATGGTGTAATTGTTCGAGCCGAAGATTCGCTTCACGTAATCATCGGCATTGGGGTCCAGCGTCAGGCAG
>JASFOC010000482.1:0-3011 GCA_050116715.1 Gammaproteobacteria bacterium | reverse complement strand
ATGGCAATCATGAACGCGATGGCGTGATCATCCGGCAGGTCGATAATCCTGCCCACGGCCTCATAGTCGAAACCGTCCATGGGACAGGAATCGTAGCCATGCTCCCTGGCGAGCAGCATGATTGTCATGCCTGCAAGCCCGCAGGAGCGCATGCCCTCGTCACGTTCGATATCCGGCTTGTCGCGGTAGTATTCGTCGAGCGCAGGCAGCAGAAAATCCTGTACCTCCTGCGGCGCATTGCACCAGTAGCGCTCCGGTTTCCTGTCCCAGGCCTTGTTGTCAAAACACAACACCAGCAGTTCAGACGCCTCGGTCACCTGCGCCTGGTCCCAGGCAACCGCACGGATCGCCTGCCGCTGAGCGTGATCGGTCACCCGGACAAAGCGCCAGTTCTGAATATTGAAGGCGGTCGGTGCCTGTATGGCGTGTTCCATCAGTTGCCGGAAGGTCTCCTCCGGCATGCAATGCTCCGGATCAAACCTCTTCACGGCGCGGCGTGTCGAAACGGCTTCGCTGACATTCATCTGCTACTCCTCTGCTTGTGGATTGTTTGGTGCTCTCCCCGTGTAACAGCGTCCCGCGACACAGCACGTCCGCCTGCTCCACCAGGGCAGGACCATTTGACATGGTCACCGGGTCAGTGTTCCCGGTCGGGATTATCGAGCAGACTGGCAATAAAAATCACGCCCCGAGAGGAGTACCGGGGCGTGATAGCGGCGGGGCAGGAGGAGATCTTGTTATGTTTTATTTACCTCGCCACCGTGACCAGATTACGTACCCTTGTCTTCCCTGTATATTGTCCTCAGGTACAACCGCGACCGGGGCAAGTCGACACGATGCAATATGGCCCTGCGTGTTATTCTGATCAGCGACAGTTTGCCGGAACGAACCGCGGCGGAATGGTATTGCTCGAACAAACCCAGCCAAGCGCACCCGCAACCACAGTAACCGGACTCAGTGTAACGGTATCGCCGCTATCAACCTTGCCCGGCGCAACCTGCTTGTATTCGACCGTGATGATTCCGGTCAATGCAGCAGCAGTGACGCTGGATACGTAACTACCGGCGATACTGGCAGCTGCGGGCAGACCATAACTGCTGTTATCAACACCGGGGTAGCGGCCGGCACTTTGATAGGTCTCGGCCACGGCCTGCTTGGCTGCCAGGGAGAGGCTCAGGCCCTCGGCCACCTTGGAACGGATCGAGTAGTCCTGGTAGGCGGGTATGGCGACTGCAGCAAGAATACCGATAATCGCGACCACGATCATCAGCTCGATCAGGGTAAATCCTGCGTGTTTTTTCATCGGGCTGCCTCCAGTGGAATTATTCTGTGTCCAGTTTAAAATACGCACCTGAAGTGTCCATTGGACAAAGGTACAAGACTGGCACACACAGCCCGTGGGCAGGCGGGTCAGGACGACACAGGCTCCCGGGCACCGCTGCTCATCTTCGCCGGGAAATGACAGCTGACATACCCACAAGAGATCCCGATATGCCATTCAACCTGCTACTGAGCCGCTTCGGCGTGGTCATCGCCTGCCTGCTGTTTCCTGGTCTGGCTGCAGCATCATCCGTCGACAACGGCAGACTGGACCTGACCGGTAGCGCAGTCGGTTACGGCGCACTCGTGATATTCGTGGTCGCCTACCTTGTGGTCATGTCGGAGGAATTCACCCACCTGAGAAAGTCCAAACCGGTCATTCTGGCAGCGGGACTTATCTGGGCTGCTATCGCCGCGGTGTATGCCGGCAGTGGTGACAATCATGTCGTCGAATCAGCCCTGCGTCACAACCTGCTGGAATTTTCAGAGCTGTTCCTGTTCCTGCTGGCCGCCATGACCTACGTCAACACCATGGATGAGCGCCAGGTATTCGAGGCACTGCGCTCCCTGCTGGTGCGCAAGGGCTTCAGCTATCGCAGCCTGTTCTGGCTGACCGGTCTGCTGGCCTTTTTTCTGTCGCCTATCCTCGACAACCTGACCACAGCGCTGGTGATGTGCGCGGTGTTGCTGGCGGTCGGCAAGGATAATGCCCGTTTCGTGAGCATTGGCTGCATCAATATCGTTGTGGCGGCGAATGCCGGCGGCGCATTCTCGCCGTTCGGTGACATCACCACCCTGATGGTCTGGCAGAAAGGACTGGTCGAATTCCATACCTTCTTCCTGCTGTTTATCCCCTCCGTGGTCAACTTCATGGTCCCCGCGGCCTTCATGCACTTTGCCATTCCCTCGGGCAACCCGGTGGCCACGACGGAAATGGTCAGCATGCGCCGTGGCGCAAAGCGCATCATGCTGCTGTTCGCCTGCACCATCGCGACCGCGGTCGGCTTTCATAGTTTCCTGCACCTGCCCCCGTTTCTCGGCATGATGACAGGACTGGCCTACCTGCAATTCTTCGGCTACTACCTGAAGAAAACACACAAACCCGTACTGGCGGACAGCAAGTATGTGGGCTCCATCGGTGATGTCACTCCCGTCGGCTCGCAGGAAAAGATGTTCGATTTCTTCAACCGGCTGGCACGGTCCGAGTGGGACACGCTGTTGTTCTTCTACGGCGTGGTGTTGTGCGTCGGCGGACTCGGCTTTATCGGTTACCTGGCAATGGCATCCGAGACCCTGTATATCAATGCCGGCCCTACCTTTGCCAATATCGCCGTGGGCATCATGTCGTCGATCGTCGACAACATACCGGTGATGTTCGCCGTACTCAGCATGAACCCGGACATGGAACTGGGCCAGTGGCTGCTGGTGACACTGACGGCCGGTGTGGGCGGCAGCCTGCTGTCAATCGGTTCGGCAGCCGGTGTTGCCCTGATGGGGCAGGCGCGCGGCAGGTACACCTTCTTCAGCCACCTCAAATGGACCCCGGCCATTGCGCTGGGCTATGCCGCCAGCATCATGGTGCACATGTGGGTGAACGCTGGCACATTCAATGTACCGATCACCTGACCATGTCGTAACCGGCTGCTGCAAGCCACGGAGCGTGCGCCGGCTCGTGGCATCGGCTGTTCCAG
>JASFOC010000481.1:0-3014 GCA_050116715.1 Gammaproteobacteria bacterium | reverse complement strand
CACCCCGGCGCAACTGCCGCCGGCACTGGTAGACCGTGCGGTCCACGTGGTGCGCGCCACGGGCGAAAACCTGCCGACGCTGGAAGAGCGCGAGACGGAATATATTCGCTGGGTGCTGAACCGTACCGGCGGCAACCGTACCAGGGCAGCGGAAATTCTCGGCATCGACCGCGTGTCGCTGTGGAGAAAGCTGAAAAATATCGACGCCACGGACTGACAAGCCATGCCGCGACCAGCGGTCAGTAACTGATCTGTAACAGCGCCTTGCGCAGGATCACCAGCAGGTCGCCGGTATTGAAATCCCCGTCCGGGTCCGGCAGGCCGGCCAGCAGCGGCGCCACGTCGGCGCGATTCATCTGCGGTATTGAAAGCGGCGGCGCCTGCCCCGTCAGCACCTGCTCGGCCATCAACACGTCGACGATATTGACCATGCCGTCATCGTTGATATCGCCGTTGTGCGGATAGCTGGCGGCGCGCAGCGGGTCGGTGCCCAGCGCGACCTCGTCACCGTCGCTGACCGTGTCGCCGTCACTGTCCGGGATGTTGGGGTTGGTGTCGAAGAGCGGATTGTAATCGTTCGGGTTGCCGTCCCTGTTGACCTCGTCGAAGTCACTCAGGCCATCACCATCGGAATCGACCACGAGCGGGTCCGTGGAGAGCACGGTTGACTCCGTCACATCGTCCAGGCCGTCGTTGTCGTCATCCGGATCGCAGGCATCACCCGCCCCGTCCAGGTCGTTGTCCTGCTGGCCGGGGTTGTCGAGCGCGGGACAGTTGTCGCAGGCATCGCCCACCGGGTCGGGATCACCATTTGCCTGGTTGAAATTCGCCGTAGCCGGGCAGTTGTCATTGAAATTGTTCACCCCGTCCTCGTCCCGGTCGACACCGATTCGCTGCCCGTTTCCCAGGGGAACCGCCGTGTAAGTCAACGCCTGTCCCGGTGTCGCGGCCTGGCCGCGCACGACACTTTCTGCAACCACATCGAAATCGTCACCATCAACCTGGACGGAACCGACTGTCAGCTGCGGGTTAGCGCTAACGGGCAAATACATCCCGCTACGGGCATTGCCAAACAAGGTTCCCTTGATAACCACGTCACAGTCACCGGCCTCCGCCCGCGCCAGCAGCAGGTTAATGCGCGGGTTGGCGACCGCCCCGTTGCTGTCGTCCAGCGTGACCTGCTGCCCCACCACGGGCTTCAGGTTGGAGTCAAAGGCGAACAGGAACTGCTCGACATTCCTGCGTTCTGTGTCGTTCGAGAAACCGAATAATGCCGCATTCAGAAAGCGGAACAGCGAATCCACGCTGCCATCATGCAGGAACCCGAAGCCGCGGACCTGGTCGCCCTGGTGACCGTTGTTACCACCATTAAAAAACGGCACATCCGGCATGCCGAACATACCGACCTTTTCGTACATATTTCGCAGGTGGGGAATCTTCAATTGCTGCTGCTCACCTTCAAAACTGGAGAAGCCGTCGGTACCGAAAAAACCGCTGGACACATTCAAAACATGGCAGCCATTGCAGGTATTGGTGTCAACAATCTGGGTGTTGTAGAAATCCCGGCCGGCCTGCTGGGCACTGGTCAGGGAGTCGTCCAATGCGCGGATCGGGTTGGGGGGCGGCGTCACCTGCAGGATGAAGTCGGTGTAGGCCTGCATCTCCGCGCTGGCCAGCTCAGTGGTCCTGCCCAGCAGGCCGACAAACGCCGGGTTGAATTTTTTGAAGGCCGCATCCTCATCGAACACATCACCGCCGCTATCGTTGCCGCCGGTGCGATCGCCGCGCCAGTGCATGGGGCCGTGGGTGTCCATGCCGCGCAGGGTCTGGGTCGTCATCGGCCCCTTCATGGGATGAAAATCGGGGTCCCCGGCAGGACCCAGCCTGAACGGACTCGGATTGTTCAACACGCTGCCTTCCGGGTCCCCCAGGTCCCAGGCCAGTTCATCCTTGTCGGCATTGATGTGACAGCTGGCGCAGGAGGCCTCGCCATTGCTGGAGGTCAGAAAGGCGTCATAGAGAAACGGCCGGCCAGCGCGCACTGAGGGTGGTTCCGGGTTGTGCAGCAGCAGGTGCGCGGTTTCCGATAGAGCACCGGTGTCGACAATCGAGATGCCATTGTCGAAGCGCGTCAGCACATAGAGGCGACCACGCGCCTCGTCCAGCACTAGGCCGGAAGGTCCGCCGCCGGTCACACTGACATGGTTGGCGGCATCAGGGATGAAGCTGTCACCCTCTATTTCGCCGGTGGAAAATACGCCTACCTTGTTCGAGCCCTTGGCCGCCAGGTACAGCGTGCCGCCGTCGGCCGACACGGCAAGGCCGTGCGGTATCGCCAGGCTGTCGTCCTTCACGCCGGCCGGCGCCGGGATCACGCTGTAGTCGATGTGCTTGTTGAGATGCCGGGGCAGTATCGACCCGCTGACCGGGTCGATTACCGTGATGCGCGCCTCGTGCAGATGGCCGTTGACCGTGCTGGTCGTACTGCCGGCTGTACGCGTGCCCTCGAACCGCACCTCGTTGACGGCCTCGGTATTGGCCACATAGAGCTTGCCGCTGACCGGGTTCGTTGCCATGTTGAACAGCACCGTGCCGATACCCGCGAAGCTGTCGATTTCCACCGGCGGCGTGGCGGCGGCATCGATGGCGAACACATCCAGGTCCGGCAGGTTGAAACGCACCATGTTCGACCAGTCGCGGCCCAGCTCATCCGCCCATTTCGTGCCGTCATGTTTCACGATCAGCCCAACCTCGGGCTGTGCAAGTCCGCCGATGGTCTGGTTGGATGGGTCGGGCAGGCCGCCCGCGGCTGTCTGCTCACCGGCAACCGGAGTGCAAGCAGGTGCTGCCGAACCGCCGTTGCAGACAATCTCCTCATGCAGGGTCGTGGTCCTGTTGCCGGACCTGAAGACCGCGGCGAAGACAGTGTTGCCGTCCGGGCTGACAGTCAGTGCCCGCGGGGTGTCACCGAACAGGGTGACGATGGCGATCGGGTCACCGCCCAGCGATAGCCC
>JASFOC010000480.1:0-3016 GCA_050116715.1 Gammaproteobacteria bacterium | reverse complement strand
GTGCATCAGGCCATGCACTGCCAGCGGGTATTCCCAGGAAAAGGCCTTGTCGAGGCGCACCGCTTCGCCCGCGTCGTCGACGAACAGGTCGTCGGGCTCGGCCGGCCAGCCCAGCGGCATGCCGTTCAGCGGCGTATCGGGCTGTACGTCTTGCGGCCCCTTCGGCGGTTTGGCGCAGGGTGGAATAGGGCGGGGAAAGGGTGCCTTGTGACGGAAGCCGCCGGGACGGTCGATGGTACCCAGGATACTCATCAGGATGCCCAGTGCCCGGATGGTCTGGAAGCCGTTGGAATGCGCAGCCAGGCCGCGCATGGCATGGAACGACACCGGGTTGCCGGTGACGGTGTCGTGGTCCTTGTCCCAGGCGTCCGTCCACTGGATCGGTAGCTCGATCTTCTGGTCGCGGGCGGTCACGCCCATTTCGTAGGCAAGGCGGCGAATGGTCCCGGCATCGATGCCGGTGACGCCAGCGGCCCATTCCGGGGTGTATTTCTGGACGCGCTCCTTCAGCAACTGGAACGCCGGCTTGACGCCGGTACCGTCCGGCAGGGTGAAGCTGCCGAGCAGGTAAGGATCGGAACCCTCGGTATGGGTGGAAATCGGCTTGTCCAGGTCGCGGTCCCACCACAGCTTGTTCTGCGGTTCGAAGCAGCCTTCCTCCGGCGGGATTTCAAAACGCACGAACATGCCGTACTCGGTGCTGGCAGCGTCCATGTTGACGAGTTCGGCGGCATTGGAATAGCGCACCAGGAAGTCGCGGTCGTACAGGCCCTGCTGGATGATTTCATGGATCAGTGCCAGCAGCAGCGCGCCGTCGGTGCCGGGCTTGATCGGCACCCACTCGTCGGCAATGGCAGAGTAGCCGGTGCGCACCGGGTTGATGGAGATGAAACGCCCGCCGTCGCGCTTGAATTTCGACAGCGCGATTTTCATGGGGTTGGAGTGGTGGTCCTCCGCCGTGCCGATCATGACAAACAGCTTGGAGCGTTCCAGGTCAGGGCCACCGAATTCCCAGAAGGATCCGCCGATGGTGTAGATCATGCCGGCCGCCATGTTGACGGAGCAGAAGCCGCCGTGGGCCGCGTAGTTGGGCGTGCCGAACTGCCTGGCGAACAACCCGGTTAACGCCTGCATCTGGTCGCGGCCGGTGAACAGGGCGAATTTCTTCGGGTCCTCGGCGCGGATCTTTTTCAGGCGCTCGCCGAGGATGTCGAAGGCCTGCTCCCAGCTGATTTCCTCGAATTTGCCTTCACCGCGCAGCGCCTTGCGTTTGCGCAGCAGCGGTTTGGTTAAACGCCCCGGTGAATACTGCTTCATGATCCCGGACGCGCCCTTGGCGCAGATTACGCCCTTGTTCAACGGGTGTTCGGGATTGCCCTCGATATAGCGAATCTCGCCATCGCGCAGGGTAACGCGGATGCCACAACGACAGGCACACATATAACAGGTGGTGTTCTTGACCTCGATACGGCCGGTCTCGGAATCGGAATGTGCGGTCGGGTCGCGCATGGCAGTTTCAGCATTGCAGGTTTGTTAGAGAATTATTATATATGAATAACTGAGATGGGGCAGGTCGGGTATTGCCAGGCGTGGACAGTCTGGCTGCAAGGGGCAGGTGGCGATAGCATGGTGATATTACTGCGGCGGGTAGTGCGGGCGCTTCCACTAATTCAATAAAAACAGGTGGTCGCATTACAAAGTTAACGCAGTAAATGACTGGATATGCTGCATCTCCCCGGCGCAACCCGATGTGACCGGTGAATTGCGATCAATGATGTCGGAAGCAATCAAGCGCCGGTACAGGAAGATAGCAATGCGCTTGCTTATTCACAGGGAACCCCGCGCGGCGCGATGCAGCAGTACAGGAAGCGGGTGGTTGTAAACTGAATAACACGGGCATCGGGTACCCCTCGTTTACAACTCACATGTCATGCGGGCTGTGGCGGCGATTTCCCCGTCAAGAAACAGCGGGCGGATATACGTCATGTATCCGCCCGCGCTACCAGTAACATCTGTTACGTTTTTACGCAGGGAAACGCTGAACAAGTTCCGCTTTGTCATTCCGGCGCATGCCGGAATCCAGGAAAATCAACAAACTGGACCCCGGCTTTCGCCGGGGTGACCAGCATATTCAGGGTTCTCTTAATAGTTGCCGTCACAGACGGCGCCATCGCCCTCCGGTCCTTCCTGGATGCCGTTACCGCAGCAATAGCGGTTGGCAGGCTTGCCGCCGGTGACACCGGCACAGTCGCCGGCACAGCTCAGGCAGTCCTCGCCCGCATCGCAGACACCGTCGTTGTTGCAGGTTGTCGGGGTCTGGCAGGCAGGGTCGGTGCTGCAGCTGGCATCTGCACAGTCGGTGGTACCATCGCAGTCATTGTCAATGCCGTCAGTGCATGAGGTTTCCGGATTCTCGGTTATCACACACGCAACCGCATCAACGCAGGTGCCGTTCTTGGGGCTGCCTTCCCACACGCATCCGGGCGCATTGTTGCAGGAACCCTTGTCTTGAATTCCACTGCAACTTGTCTGGCATGCCGGGTCCTGGCTGCAGTCACTGTCGCTGCAGTCGATGGCTCCATCGCAGTCGTTGTCGATGCCGTCATCACAGGTAGCCTCGGGATCCTCTGTCGGGATACACACGGGCGGGATATCGCAGTCCGGGTCGGATGAGTCGATAAAGCCGTCGCAGTCGTTGTCAACGCCATCCTGGCAGGAGACCTCCGTATCCTCCGTCGGGTTGCAGACGGGCGGGGTTCCCCACTGGGCCGAGGCCATGATCACCGGCGGCACCATCTTGTAGTCGCCGTTGATCATCTGCACGCCCGTGATCGGCGCGCCGGTGCTCTGGACAACATCGGCGTTAAACCAGGCATCCATCATGGCATCGCCCTGGTTACCCAGGAAGGGATTCACCCCCGTGTTGGCCAGCTGCAGGAACTGGATGTATTCCCAGCTGGTGCCCTGGTAGAGCAGATCGATGGTTGCAGAGACGGCATTGGCCGGCGGGCTGAGC
>JASFOC010000479.1:0-3019 GCA_050116715.1 Gammaproteobacteria bacterium | reverse complement strand
ACGCGACGAACCACGGCTGCGCAGGCAGATCCGCGACCTGGTGGGCAGCTACCAGCGTTTCAAGGACGACATCACGCTGGAATTCATCAACCCGGATACGGCACCGGAGCAGGTGCGGGAACTGGGTATCAGCAGCGGCGGTGAACTGCGCATCAGCTACCACGGGCGCAGCGAGAATATCCAGACACTGAGCGAGCAGACCCTGAGCAACAGCCTGCTGCGTCTCTCCCGGCAGGAGGCGCGCTGGATCGTGTTCCTGACCGGTCACGGGGAACGCGCACCACTGGGCGAGACCAACCATGGACTCGGTATCTTCGGCGCGGAACTGGAGCGCAAGGGTCTCCATGTCCAGACCGTCAACCTCGCGGAAACCGCCATACCCTCCAATACCAGCCTGCTGGTCATTGCCGGACCGCGCGTCAACCTGCTGCCCGGCGAGGTCAGCGCGCTGCGCCACTACGTCGAGGAGGGCGGCAACCTGCTGTGGCTGGCAGAACCGGGCGACCTGCACGGTCTGGAACCGCTGGCCGAACAGCTGGGGATCGACTTTCTGCCCGGCCGGGTCGTGGATGCAGGCTCGCAGATGTTCGGCATCGACAATCCGACCTTCGTCGTCATCGCCGGTTATCCGCAGCATGAGATCACCGGCGAAATGACGGCCGTCACGGTATTTCCGGAGGCTGCGGCAATCGAGTTGCGGGACAACAGCGGCTGGGAACAGCTGCCGCTGCTCACCACCCTGCCCCGCTCCTGGACCGAACTGGGTGAACTCGCGGGCGAGATCAGTTTCGATGCCGACACCGATGAACGCGCCGGACCGCTGGATATCGGCGTCGTACTGACACGCGAGCATCCGGCCAGGGGAGACACGGCAGCGGCGGAAGACCTCCCCGCGCAGCGGGTTATCGTTGTCGGGGACGGTGACTTTCTTTCCAACACCTATCTCGGTAATGCCGGCAATCTCGGTCTGGGACTGAACATGGTGCACTGGCTGAGTCACGACGATGCCTTCATCGACATCCGGGTACCGGGCGCACCCGATACCAGCCTGGAACTGGGCGGGACCGCGCAGGCCGTCATCGGCCTCGGTCTCTTGTTCGGCCTGCCGCTACTGTTGCTGGTCTGCGGTCTGCTGGTCTGGCTGCGACGCCGCGCCCGCTAGCAATGTCACCTCGCAGCCTGCTCAACCTTGCCATGGCCGGGATCGCCATCGGCCTGGGACTCACCGCCTGGTTCAGGCCCGGCCTGGAGCCGCCCGCCACGCCACAACCGATCACCACACTCCGCCCGGCGCAGGTCAGCCACATCCGGATCGACCGCCTGCAGCGCCCCCCGCTGACATTCACGCGAGAGGACGATGACTGGCAGCTGGACGGCGACCCGCCCCTCCCCGCCAGTCCCTTCCAGGTCCACGCCCTGCTGGCCATCCTGCAGGCTCAACCGGCGCGCAGTTACCCTGCCGACACCCTGGACCTGCGGGAGCTGGGACTGGACCCGCCGCAGGCGACCGTGACCCTGAACGACAGAACGACACTTCTGATCGGCAATACGGAGCCGCTGGACAACATGCGTTACGTCCGGTACGGCGCAACCGTTTATCTGATAGAGGATCGCTACCAGCATCTGATCAACGCCAATCGCACGAACTTCAGCGAGCGCCGCCTGCTGGACCCTGATGCCATCATCACCCGGCTGGCCCTGCCGGACCTGACTCTGGTACAGACCGCCCATGGCCACTGGGAAATCGAGCCCGACAACGCCGGCATCAGCGCCGATGCCATCCAGCAGCTACTGGCCGACTGGCAGCAGGCCAGCGCCCTGTATGTCCGTCCCCATCAACCAGGCACGGCAGGCGCACGCATCACCCTGCAACTCGCCGGCAGCGACACGCCCCTGGTCTTCGAGCTGGTGTCGCGCACCCCGGAGTTCATCCTCGCGCGGCCCGACCTGGGCATTCAGTACCACTTCAGCAACGGCACCGGGGAGCGCCTGCTGGGATTCGGGGAGACATCGGCCGCGCCCGCGGACGCAAGCGTCAGCCACTGACGGCGAGCCTGACAGGCTGTCGCGCGAACATGCCAGAACTGCCGGAAGTCGAAACCACGCGTCGCGGTATCAGCCCGCACATCACAGGCAGGACCGTCAGCGGTGTCATCGTACGCAACCCCAAGCTGCGCTGGCCCGTCAGCCGGCGTCTGGCAGCCGAACTTACCGGCCAGACCATTAGCGCGGTGGAGCGCAGGGCAAAATACCTGTTGCTGCGTACCGGCCAGGGCACACTGCTCATCCACCTCGGCATGTCCGGCAGCCTGCGCATCATCGATCCCGATACGCCACCCGGCAAGCATGACCACGTCGATATCCTCTTTGACAACCTTGCCCTGCGCTTTACCGACCCCCGCCGTTTCGGCAGCCTGCACTGGACGCGCCGTCCACCCGAACAGCACAGGCTGCTGCGCGACCTGGGCCCCGAACCTCTCGGCCCGGCATTCAGCGGCGACTACCTGTACCGGATTTCGCGAGGCCGCAAGATTGCAGTCAAGCAGTTCATCATGGACAGTCACGTGGTGGTGGGTGTCGGCAACATCTACGCCAACGAGGCGCTGTACATGGCAGGACTCAATCCGCGCCGCGCCGCCGGGCGCATCGGCAGGCAGAAGTACCTGCTGCTGGCCGAGGTGATCCGGGATGTCCTGAGCGATGCCATTGCAGAAGGCGGCACGACCTTGCGTGACTTCGTCAACGGCAACGGCGAACCGGGCTACTTCAGACTGCAGTTGAACGTTTATGGCAAGACCGGCGAACCCTGTATCAGCTGCGGGGCACGGATACGCGAGATCCGCCAGGGACAGCGGGCGACATTTTACTGCCCGGTCTGCCAGAAATAGCCGCTGCACTGGCCAGGAACAGCATTGCGGTCAGGGGACCGCTACGCCAAAAGTGACACCGCAGGATCACCGCCCTTCGGCGCGATTGCCTGAAACCGCATCGCGGCCGGGAGGCCGCTCCTACCCCACCA
>JASFOC010000478.1:0-3019 GCA_050116715.1 Gammaproteobacteria bacterium | reverse complement strand
GGCCGCCGCCCGGATCGGCGCCGTTCTCGGGCAACAGGACGAAACCATCGAGAACGCACTGGCCGACTATGGCCTGCATCTCGGGGTCGCCTTCCAGCTGATCGATGATGTGCTGGACTACAGTGCATCTCCCGAGGATACCGGCAAAAACCTGGGAGATGATCTGGCTGAAGGAAAGCCCACGCTGCCACTAATCCATGCCATTCACAAGGGCACACCCAGCCAGGCAAACCTGATACGCAAGGCGATCGAAAACGGCGGGCATGACAATATGCAGGCCGTGTGCGCGGTTATTGAAACCACAGGGGCCATCCCTTACACTGCGCAGGCTGCAAAAAAGGAGGCGGATTCAGCGATCACCGCTCTGAAACCGCTGCCGGATTCAGCATACAAGGAAGCATTGTACGCACTTGCGGAATTTTCCGTGAGCCGCACTTATTAAGCGGGCAGTAGCGCAGCCTGGTAGCGCACTTCGTTCGGGACGAAGGGGTCGGAGGTTCAAATCCTCTCTGCCCGACCAATATCAATAATAACCATCAGCGTGATACGAACAAGGTGGCCGTATTTTCATATGTGTTCATGTGCAGCATGCGCATGGGAACCCAGGTATAGCCATCGGTACCCGGACGTATTATGAACAGCATTCCTCCTGGTGGTGACCGCAGAAATCCGCAGCGCTTTGACCGCCGCAAATCAGCCCAGGTATCAGGACACCTGGAGCTGCTCTCCAAGATGAGCGGCCACCTGGCCGTCACCCTCAATATCGAGGAAACAATCCAGAAGGCGCTCGACCTGATTGTTCAGTTCGTCAAGGCCGAGGGTGGCGCACTGTTCCTGCTGACAGACCGGGGCAACCGACTGGTTTGCAAGGCCAGTTCCGGTCCGGTTGATATTCGGGGCATCTCCGTAAAGGCCGGTGAAGGCATCGTCGGCCAGTGCGTCGCCAGCGGCAGCAACCGCATCGTGCGCGATGTCCGGCATGACCCAAATTTTGATCGTAGCGTGGATGAATCCACCGGCTTCCAGACCCGCTCCATCCTGTGCGCGCCAATGACCGTGCAGAATATAAAAGTCGGCGCCATCGAACTGGTCAACAAGGACAACGAGGATGGCCTGTTCTCCGACCCTGACCTGTTAATGCTGCAAACCCTCGCCTCGGCCGCCGCACTCGCCATACACAACGCCCACATGGCGGAAGAACTCGTTGAACAGGAGCGTGTCACCCGGGAACTGGAGCTGGCTACACAAATGCAACGCAGCCTGCTGCCGGAACCCCGCGGCCCCGGTTTCCCGGTTTGCGGCGTCAACCTGCCGGCCTATGAAATGTCCGGCGACTTCTATGACTTCTTCGAACTGCCGGATGGTCGAATCTATTTCGGCCTCGGGGATGTCTCCGGCAAGGGAATGGATGCCGCCCTGCTGATGTCCAAGACCGCCAGCCTGTTCCGTTGCCTCGGCAAAACCATTCTGGAGCCCAATGAACTGCTGGCAACCATCAACAGCGAGCTCTGCGAAACCGCCATTCATGGCATGTTCGTAACTATGGTCTGCGGGCTCCTCAACCCCGAAACCGGTGAGGTACGGCTTGCCAACGCCGGCCACGAACCCCTGCAGATTCACAGGCGCGACGGCAGCTTCACGGAGATTGCCGCCAGCGCTCCGCCGCTGGGAATCGTACCCATGCAAGCGACGGATGACGGCATCAGGGCGGAAGTCTGCCAGCTTGACTGCGGCACCCTGTACATCTTCACGGATGGCGTAACCGAAGGCGCCCTGGAAAACGGCAGCCGCCTGAATGTCGAGGGCTTCAAGGCCATGATACGGGAACACGCAGATTTGCCGGCAGCAGCGCGCATCGAGGCTGTGGTGTCAGTATTGAGGGATACCGGCCGGAAGCGCCATGACGACATCACCCTGCTGGCCGTTGATGATTCAACCCGTTGTTTATGCGAAGCTAATACACTCAGTGACGACGACATCGTCGCGCGCCACACATTCCCGGCACACCCCGAGGAACTGCACGGGGTGCGCGAGGTTGTCGCCCGCGCCTGTGCGACCTGCAACTGCGACCAGGCCATGTCGACGGACCTGATCATCGCCGTTGGTGAAGCCTGCCAGAATGTCGTGCGGCACGCCTACAAGGGCAGGGAAACCGGTGAAGCTACATTGGAAATATACTGTAAAGACGGCATACTTGAATTCCACCTGCTGGACTCAGCCCCCCCGGTAGACCAGGACAAAGTCAAACCAAAGTGGCCAGAGGAACTTGCGCCTGGTGGGCTGGGAGTCTGCCTCATTCACGATATCATGGATGAAGTTGAGTACCTACCCGCCCCCGCCGCCCGGGGTAACCTGCTGCGCATGGTAAAAAGTATTAAGAGAGACGCTGCCAATGAAACATGAAATCACACTGAAACAGGGTACCAACGTCGTGGCCTTTAGCGGGGAAATTGACCTGGAAAGCTCACCTGCCGCAAGAGAAATCCTGCTCAAGTGCTTCGAGACGACCAGCAAAGTGATCGTTGATCTTTCCGGCGTGACCTATATCGATAGCTCGGGCGTCGCGTCACTGGTAGAGGCATTGCAGGCAGCAAAGAAAAACGGCAGCCGTTTTGCGTTGGCAGCAACCAGCGAACCGACCCGGCGGGTGCTGGAACTGGCGCGGCTGGACAAGGTCTTTAGCATGTACCCCAGCGTCGATGAAGCTATCAACGGCTGAGCCAGGCAGCTTTCTCTGTCACCACACCACATCATGAGACCTTATGCCTGATGCGCAACCTGATCGAAAAAATCGGGAGTGAGTTTCTTTACCTGCTGGAGAATACCGGGCGCATGGGCATGTTTTTCACCGCGGCCGTTATCAATGTCTTCAAGCCCCCCTACACGATTCATCCCATCATCAGGCAGATTTACTTTTTCGGCGCTCGCTCGGTCACCGTGATCCTGGTGACCGGCCTGTTTACCGGCATGGTGCTTGGCCTGCAGGGCTACTACAACCTGAAGAAATTCGGCTCGGAGG
>JASFOC010000477.1:0-3019 GCA_050116715.1 Gammaproteobacteria bacterium | reverse complement strand
TCTCGGCGGCTTCCTGATCGCCTTCAGCGCCGTGTATGCGCTGGCGATGCCGGTGCGCTATGTGGTCAGGATGTATCGCCGCCCTGACGAGCGCTGGTTTGGCGGCACGATCCCGATGGTCTTCCATCTCGTGCTCGCGTCGTATCTGTACGTACTGGGCAGCTTCCATGCCGGCGCCTGACGCCGCACCCCCGGTGCTCGTCATTGGCGGCGGAGCGGCAGGGCTGTCCACGGCCGCCGCACTCGGGCAGCGCGGGATACACGCGACGGTGCTCGACCGTGATGACTGCATCGGCGGTTCGTGGGCACGGCGCTACCAGTCTCTCAAGCTCCACACCATCCGGCGCTACTCGGGTCTGGCACACTACCCGATCCCCGGGGACCGGCCCCGCTACCTGTCAAAGGACGAGTATGCGGCCTACCTCGGGGAGTACGCGCAAGTGCTCGGGCTGGAGGTATCACTCGGCGAGAACGTGCATGCGGTGCAGCGAATTCCGCACAGTCCCGGGGGCATGGCGTGGCAAGTGGCGACGAGCCGCGGCACCCGGCGGGCAGGCGTCGTCATCGTCGCCACGGGACTGTATGCAGAGGCCAGCCTGCCGGCCTGGGAGGGGGTAGCGGGATTTGCCGGCACGCTGCTTCACTCCCGGGAATACACCACCGGGGCTGCGTACCGGGGGCAGAACGTTCTCGTGGTCGGGCTGGGGAACAGCGGCGCCGAGATCGCTGCCGACCTTGCTGCGCAAGGCGCAGGCTCCATCTCGGTCTCGCTGCGGACGCCGCCCCCCATCGTCACTCGCGAGATGCTCGGCATCATCCCTGTACAGCTTCTCGGCATCGCCCTGTCGCGTGTCGGAATGCCGCGCGTGATTGACCGCATCGGCGCAGCACTGCGTCGGATATCCCCGGGAGACCTGACGGCATACGGGCTTGGCCAGGCCGCCTGGGGGCCATTCACCGCGCGGAAGCCGGCCGTCATCGACACCGGTTTCGTGAAACAGCTGAAGCAGGGTCGTATCCTGGTTCGACCCCGGGTTGCGCGTTTCGATTCAAGGGGCGTCGTGTATGTTGACGGGTCGAGACAGGATGTCGATGTGGTCATCGCCGCCACGGGTTACCGGACCGGGCTGGAGAAGATCCTGCAGGTACCGGAAGTCATCGACGACAGCGGGCAGCCCCGGTTTCGTTCGGGAGGCCCTACCCCGGTGGCGGGGCTGTATTTTATCGGCTTTGACGAAACGATTTGTGGCCAGCTGTTCGAGATAAACCGGGCGTCGCGGCGGCTTGCACGCGAAGTTGCGCATTACCTGATGCGCGCAAATTCGGGCGGGAACCAGGGATAAACCGGGTATACCACCGCGCCCCGAGGCATGGCCGTCAGGAAGGCAGGGACAGGCTCAGCCAATCCCGATGACAAAGCGATGTTTTCCCGCGGGCGAGCGCGGGATGGCATCGACAACCTCCACCCGCAAAGCCATGCCGGCGCCGAGATCCGTGCGTATTCGTGACTGCAGCGCCGCTGCGACGCGCTCTGCAAGGTCCGACGGGGCACACAGTCTCAGCAAGAGGCTGTCAGGAGAGGTCTGCACAAACTGGAACTGCTCGATCCCTTCATGGCCATCCAGCAGATGCACGAAATATGACGGGTAGATCTTGCGGCCAGCGGGGGTGACGACCAGGTCGTTCCTGCGGCAGACCTCAAGCGCCATCAGCGGGAATGGCGAACCGCAAGGGCACTGCCCTGCCTGCAGGCGTCCCAGGTCGCCGATCTCGTAGCGAATCATCGGCATCACCCGGTTGGTCAGCGAGGTCACCAGCAGCCGGTGCTCGCCGTCCACCGGCAGTGACTCCAGTTTCACCAGGTCGCTGAATACGTGGAAATTGCCCTGGGCGCACTGCAGGCCGATATTCGGCACTTCCCGGCTGCCATACTGATTGAACACCGTGCACGAGAACGCCGATTCGATGGCCGTGCGCTGCCAGTCGTACAGCACCTCGGCCGTCGTGAACACGCCCCTGATAGTTGCTGGCATGCGCATCTTCCTGCCCCGCACAAACTGCGCCAGCTCGGCCAGGATCGAGGCGTAACCCTGCAGCAGGACCGGCTTCCAGGACTGCACCTGCCGGGCCCAGTTCAACAGGTCGGCTTCCGTGAATTCATAGGCACCGAGGGTGCGTTCGGCCGCGGCAAAACGCCGCAGCCGGTCACCCGGCGTGCGTGGCCTGCGGATATCCTGTTGCGCGCCCCAGAAGTTCAGCACCTTGTCGCCCGGCCGCCAGCCCGCCCAGCGGTAGCTGCGCATCATGCCGGCACGCATCTGCTCGGTTTTCTCGTCGGTGTAATAGAATGCCAGCGGCCTGCCGGTCGAGCCGCCGGTGTAGCCCAGCTTCAGACCGGGCTGTTCAGGACCGCCGGCGACCATGGCATCGCGCTGTTCAGCCACCGCCTGTTTTGTCAGGACCGGCAAACCGGCCGCGTCAAAATCCGGCCCGGCCAGGCCTGCGTAACGGTCCCGGTAATAGGCGGTATTGTTGATCGCGAAACGCACCATGGCGTTGAACTGTTGCTGCTGGTAACGCTGCAACTGCTCGGCACCCAGCTTTTCACGGGCCAGCAGAGGCGCCAGCAGGCGATAGCGCAGCGGCCGTACCTGGCGATGCACGAGGTGCCGCAGGCGCCCGATCACCCCGGTCACGCGCGCAGCACCTGCTCCCAGGCGTCGCGGTCCTGCCGGTAGGCGGCCAGCGCCCCGGCAATGGCAGCACAGCGCTTCTCGCGGTGGGCGTCCGCCTCGATCAATTTCCAGGCACGTGCCTGCGCACCGAAGTTTGCGCGCAGCGACGCCGTAAACTGCGCAAACAGTTCCCGCGTTTCCGCATATCCCGCCGCGTGGTTCCACCAGTGCCCAGGATCGGACAACAGGCGCTCGAGCGCGTCCAGGCGTGCCAGCACGGTCTGCTGCACGTCTGCATACTGCGCACGCATCCGGGTTTCCGTCGCCTCTACCTGCGCCCGAAT
>JASFOC010000476.1:0-3020 GCA_050116715.1 Gammaproteobacteria bacterium | reverse complement strand
CTACCAGCTCGTGATGTCGTCGAGGGTCGGGCTGTCGCTCGGCGGCGCCGGTAACTGGCCTTCCTTCTTGAGCGGGTTGTCGGCGCGCAGCAGTTCATCTTCGTGAATGCGCAGTCGGGTCTTGCGCCGCGGCAGATAGTGGTTGGCCGGTCTGGTTCCCCATTCCGGCATCAGCGGGTAGCCGCCTTCCTCACGGATCAGGATCGAGACGTTCGAGTCCGGGTCATGGACATCGCCAAACAGGCGGGCATTGGTCGGGCAGGCCAGCACACAGGCGGGCTTGCGCTCGGCCTCGGGCAGGCTCTGGTCGTAGATACGATCGATGCACAAGGTGCACTTCTTCATGACCCGCTGTTTCTCGTCAATCTCCCTGGCGCCGTAGGGACAGGCCCAGGAGCAGTACTTGCAGCCGATGCACTTGTCGTAGTCCACCAGCACGATGCCGTCTTCCGGGCGTTTGTAGCTGGCGCCGGTCGGACAGACCGGGACGCAGGGCGGCTCCTCGCAGTGCAGGCAACTCTTGGGGAAGTGCACGGTTTCCGTGTTGGGGTACTGGCCGACCTCGAAGGTCTGCACGCGGTTGAAAAAGGTGCCGGTGGGATCGCTGCCATACGGGCGATGGTCCGTCATGGGTCCGGCCCAGCCGGACGTATTCCATTCCTTGCAACTGGTCACGCAGGCGTGGCAGCCGACGCAGACATTCAGATCGATGACGAGTGCGAGCTGGGTCATGCGCCCTTCCTCCGGAACATGCCGGCGACGTAGCTCTGCCAGCGGCCACGGTGTTTTTCCATGCCCGGCGCCAGCGGCAGGGGTTTGAACTGCGGCCAGCTCTGTTCGGGCTCCTGCCTGTCCGCCTTGTAGACCTTGACGCGCACGTCATACCAGGCCGCCTGGCCGGTGACCGGGTCGGAGTTCGACAGGTGCTCACCGTCCTTGCAGGGCGGCAGTTCCTCTGCGATGACGTGGTTGAGCAGGAAGCCCTTGCTGGATTCGTTGGCGTCGGGCGCCAGGCCCCACGCCCCGGATGCCTTGCCGATGGCATTCCAGGTCCACACGGTACCCGGCTCGACGGCCTCGCTGAAGCGGCACAGGCAGCGCACCTTGCCGTGCGGTGATTCCACCCACACCCAGTCGCCGTCATCGAAGCCGTTGGCGTGCCCCAGCCGCGGGCTGACGAACAGGTAGTTGTGCGCGTGGATCTGGCGCAGCCAGGCGTTCTGGGAATCCCATGAATGGTACATCGCCATCGGGCGCTGGGTTATCGCGTTGAGCGGGAATACCCGGGTGTCGACCAGCTGTGCTTCCAGGGTGTCGTGATAGAACGGCAGCGGGTCGAAGTGGGTCTCGATGCGCTTGCGCAGCCGCTCCGGCGGCTGCTTGCCGTCCCAGCGGCCCTGGGCCGCCAGGCGGAATTTCTGCATGACCTCGGAGTAGATGTGAATGTTGACGGGTTCCGCGTAGCGCGTCAGGCCATAGTGGCGTGACCACTGCAGGTAACCCTTGTTCCAGTTGCGCATGTACTGGTAGGAACGCGGCAGTTCGTGGTGGTAGAAACAGTTGTTCTTCGCGTACATCTCCCACTGGCGCGGATTGGGCGCGCCGCGCATGAACTTCTCGCCGGCCTCACCGCGCCAGCCGGCCAGGAAGCCGATACCCGAGCCGGGCTCCGTCTCGTGGTTGACGATGAAGTCCGGATAGTCGCGGTACTTGCGCTTGCCTTCCCCGGTGACGAAGGCGGGCAGCCCCAGGCGGCTGCCCAGTTCGATGAGCACCTCCTGGAACGGTTTGCTTTCGCCCTTTGGCGGCAGTATCGGGATGCGCACGGAATCCACCGGGCCCTCGAATTCGGAAATAGGCCGGTCGAGCATGGACATGACGTCGTGCCGCTCCAGGTAGGTGGTGTCCGGCAGCACCAGGTCGGCGAAGGCGACGGTCTCGGAGTGGTAGGCGTCGCACACCACCAGGAACGGGATCCTGTACTCACCGTTCTCGTCCTTGTCGGCAAGCATCTCGCGCACCCGGGCGGTGTTCATCGAGGAGTTCCAGGCCATGTTGGCCATGAACAGCAGCAGCGTGTCGATACGATAGGGGTCACCGCGCCAGGCGTTGGTAATGACGTTGTGCATCAGGCCGTGCACCGCCAGCGGGTATTCCCAGGAAAAGGCCTTGTCGATGCGCACGGCTTCGCCCGCCTCATCGACAAACAGGTCGTCGGGCTCGGCCGGCCAGCCCAGCGGCATGCCGTTCAGCGGGGTGTCGGGCTGCACGTCCTCCGGTCCCTTCGGCGGCTTGGCGCAGGGGGGGATGGGGCGCGGGAACGGGGCCTTGTGGCGGAAGCCGCCGGGGCGATCGATGGTGCCCAGGAGGCTCATCAGGATGGCCAGTGCGCGGATGGTCTGGAAACCGTTGGAATGTGCCGCCAGGCCACGCATGGCATGAAACGACACCGGGTTGCCGGTGACGGTGTCATGGTCCTTGTCCCAGGCGTCCGTCCACTGGATCGGCAACTCGATCTTCTGGTCGCGGGCGGTGACTCCCATTTCATAGGCAAGCCGGCGGATGGTTTCGGCCTCGATGCCGGTGACGCCGGCGGCCCATTCCGGGGTGTATTCCCGGACGTGTTCCTTCAGCAGCTGAAAGGCCGGTTTGACGCGGGTGCCATCCGGCAGGGTGAAGCTGCCGAGCAGGTAAGGATCCGCCCCCTCGGTGTGGGTCGAGATCGGCTTGTCCAGCTCCCGGTCCCACCACAGTTTATTCTGCGGTTCGAAGCAGCCTTCCTCCGGCGGCACTTCAAAACGCACAAACATGCCGTGCTCGGTGCTTGCCTCGTCCATGTTGACGAGTTCGGCGGCGTTGGAATAGCGCACCAGGAAGTCCCTGTCATACAGGCCCTGCTGGATGATTTCATGGATCAGCGCCAGCAGCAGGGCGCCGTCGGTGCCGGGCTTGATCGGTACCCACTCGTCGGCAATGGCGGAATAGCCGGTGCGTACCGGGTTGATGGAGATAAAGCGCCC
>JASFOC010000475.1:0-3023 GCA_050116715.1 Gammaproteobacteria bacterium | reverse complement strand
GTTCACAAACAGCAACAGCGACCCTGAGCATGCAGCCTGCAGACAACAACCCGCAACCGCGCGAGGCAATCATTCGCCGCGCCTTTTACCGTTCACTGGGTGTCATCCTGACCGTGGTCCTTGCCGCCGTGGTCCTGTGGTTCGTGTCACGGCAGGACAGCACGCCACCCCCGCCGGAGGAGGCCGTGGTGAGCGGGCCGGTCAGCACGCATGAAAAGCCCGGGATGGCTCCGCCCGACGTGCACTTTACCGATATCACCGCAGCAGCGGGTATCGATTTCGTGCACATCAATGGCAGCTATGGCGAGAAGCTGATGCCGGAGACCATCGGCAGTGGTGCGGCCTTCATCGATTACGACAACGACGGCGACCAGGACCTGTTGCTGGTCAATTCCGGCGAGTGGCCGGGCCACGAACAGGGGCCAGGGGCAACCCCGGGTTTTTACCGCAATGACGGCCACGGTGGCTTCGCGGATGTGACCCGGGAAAGCGGTCTCGCGATCCCTTGCTACGGTATGGGCGCGGCCGTCGGCGACTACGACAATGACGGCTGGCCTGATCTGTATATCACTGCGCTGGGCGGCAATTATCTGCTGCACAATGATGCTGGCCGTTTTCGTGACGTCTCCACCGACGCCGGCGTGGCCGGTCTGGCGGACGACTGGAGCACGGCGGCTGCCTTCATCGACTACGACAACGACGGCGACCTCGACTTGTTCGTCGGCAACTACGTGCTGTGGTCACGCAAGATCAACCTGGAGATCGATTTCCAGGTCACAGGACTGGGTCGTGCCTACGGGGCACCCAACCACTTTACCGCTGCGGCCAACCGCCTGTACCGCAACGAGGGCGACGGCCGTTTCAGCGACGTGTCGCATGCGGCCGGTATCGTCATCACCGATCCCGTGAGCGGTCTGCCGGTGGGCAAGACGCTGGGCGTGGCACCGGTTGATTACGATGCCGATGGCTGGCTCGACCTGTTTGTCGCCAACGATACCGACCGCAACTTCCTCTACCACAATCTCGGCAACGGCCACTTCGAGGAGGTCGGCGAGCTGGAGGGGGTCGCCTATGACCGCAACGGCAAGTCCACCAGCGCCATGGGTGTCGACGCCGCCTGGTTTCGCAACGATGCCGAGCTGGGTATCGGCATCGGCAATTTTGCCAACGAGATGAGTTCACTGTTCGTTACTGCGGACGGTACCACCCCGTTCGCCGACGAGGCTATCCTGGAGGGATTCGGCCCTGCCTCGCGGCTGGCCCTGACCTTCGGGCTGTTCTTCTTTGACTACGACCTGGACGGCCGCCAGGACCTGTTCCAGGCAAACGGCCACCTGGAAAACGACATCAACATCGTGCAGCCCAGCCAGACCTATGCGCAATCCCCGCAGCTGTTCTGGAACTGCGGCACGAGCTGTCGCACCCGCTTCATCGAGGTCAGCGACAGCGGCGATCTCTCCGAATCACTGGTGGGGCGGGGCGCTGCCTATGCGGACATCGATGCCGATGGCGATCTCGATATCGTGGTCGTGCAGAACGGCCGCCGCGCCGTACTGCTGCGCAACGACCAGCAGCTCGGCCATCACTGGCTGCGACTGCAACTCGAGGGCCGCACGTCTAACCGTAGCGCCATCGGTGCCCGGGTCGATCTGTCGGCGGGTGGCAGCAGGCAGCGACGCCTGGTTATGCCCACCCGCAGTTACCTGTCACAGGTGGAGCTGCCGCTGACCTTCGGCCTGGGCGACACGCAGCGGGTGGACGCACTGCGCATTACCTGGCCGAACGGGCAGGTGCAGCATGTAACGGTCGGGCAGATCGATACGCAGCTCAATATCGTGCAGTCAAAGCCGGAGTGAGAACATGAAAGCGCACATGATGCGTGGCCTGTTGTTTGCGCTGCTGCTGGCACCGGTTTACAGTCTGGCGGACAAGGTGGAGACGCTGCCGCAAGCCCGGGCAGGACAGTTGCAGCCGGTGGCGCTGCCAAACCTGGCAGGACAGCCGGAAGACATCAGTACTGTCCTGGAGGCGGCACGCGCCCGGGTCGATGCGCTGTTGCAGTCCGCCGCGGCAGACACGGAACTGGCGGATGCCTACGGTGAACTTGGCTCGCTGTACCAGTCCCACCAGCTGCGGCAGGCAGCGGAGCGCTGTTTCGAGAACGCGGCACGACTTGCCCCCGACAGTTTTCGCTGGGCCTATTACCTGGCCTGGGTCACGTTGCAGTCGGGGCGCAACGAGCTGGCGTTGCAGCGTTTCGAAACGGCACGCAAGCTCGACCCCGATTACCCGGTGCTCACGCTGCGCATGGCGGACGCCTGGCTCGAGCTGAACCGGCAGGACCAGGCGCAGGCGGCCTACCAGTCGATTGTTGACACCGAGGGGCTGCAGGCGGCGGCTCACTATGGACTGGGGCAGATCGCACTGCTGCGGCGTGAGTATGACCAGGCGGTGGATTACCTCACCCGGGTACTGGCGCTGGACCCTGCCGCGACGCGGGTGCATTACCCGCTGGCACAGGCGCTGCGTGCGCTGGGGCAGACCGATGCGGCCCGCGAGCAGCTTGCACAACGCGGCAACGGATTGCCTGCCGCCAGGGACCCGCTGGTGGAAGAGCTGCAGGCCCTGCAGTCGGGTGCGCGGCTGCATTTCAGCCGTGCCATGAAGGCGGTTCGCAAGCACGACTATGCAGCCGCGGTGGCAGCCTTCGAGCAGGGGCTGCAGCACGACCCGGAGAACCCCGATGCCCGTGTCAGCTACGCGCGCGCCCTGTACCTGGCGGGCGACCCTGACGCTGCCCGCGCGGCACTGGAGGTCGTGCTGGATGCCCGGCCGCAGCATGTAACGGGGCGTTTCCTGTTTGCGGTACTGCAGGAGGAAGCCGGTGCGATGGACGCGGCAGTCAGCGACTACCAGCGGGTACTGGAGCAGGAGCCGGCACACGCGGGCGCGCATTTCTATCTGGCCAATTATTACTTCCGCCAGGACAGGCATGAAGCGGCTGCGCAACATTACGCGCAGGC
>JASFOC010000474.1:0-3026 GCA_050116715.1 Gammaproteobacteria bacterium | reverse complement strand
ATGGCCTCCGGAACACCGGCATTCAGCATCAGGTTGGCCTGCACCGTGAAGTTTTTACCAGCCAGGTGCCCGGCATACCGGATGCAGTGCTCGCCGGTATGCACGGCGGTCCTGCCCCGGGCATCGATCATCGCCACCTGGCGGATATCCGCATGCGCATCCGCGGCGAGCAGCGCATCCAGGGTATGCCGTGCATCAAGGCCGGTGCGCATCAGGTCGAGCCCGGCATAACCGTAGCGCGCCTCGACGAAGGACTGCGTTGCCACCGCGCCGACACCCGCCTCTGCCCAGGGCACCAGCGATCCCACCGCGAACCAGTGTGACTGCACCGCCACGCCGAGCTGACCCGTATCCGGGTCCCGGGCGACGATGGAATAGGTGTGTACCGGACGCAGGCTTCCCGGCTGCCCTGCCACTGCCACTCGCATGCACGATATTGCCAGCAGCAGGGCTGCCAGTGCGGCGAACCATTTCGTCATAACTTGTTCTCCAGCCCGAATCTGTGCAAACTCGGAACACATGTTGACCGGGTCAGTTGCACTCATGGTATGCGAAGCAGAAGACAAATTCTAATGCAGCTGCCGCATCGGCTGCTGCTGCTCGCCGGCTGCTTGCTGGCAACCGTCAGCCCGGCGCTGGAAAAACCCTACCCGGGACCGTTCGTCGAAAACGCAGACATACTGTTCGTGCTCATGCCACGCACCCCCGAACAGATGGCAGCCTTTTACGAGGCGCGCGGCTTCCCGCCGGCAGCAATCACAAAGATCAAGTCGACCTGTTTCGTCACCGTACACATCGAAAACCGCAGCCGGCAGATTCTCTGGATGGAACCGGACACCTGGAAATTCAGCAGCGGGGACCAGCCGTTACAGCGACTGGACAGCGACTACTGGAATACGCAATGGGAAGCGGTTGATTTGCCCCGGGCAAACCGCTCCACCTTTGGCTGGACCCAGTTGCCTGCGGTGCGCGACCTGCAGCCGGAAGAGTCGGTCGGCGGCAACATCGTGTTTCCGGGAACAACCGGCAGCTTCGACCTGGAAGCACACTTCCCGACCGGAGCGGAGCGTCGCGGCAAACAGCTCGATATCCGCTTTGAAAACGTTAACTGCGCGCCGGGAGAATCCGCCGAATGAAACCCATCCTGCTGACGATCAGCACCCTGCTCATCCTGCTTGCCTTCACGCCGGCAACCGCTGCCGGACTGCCACAGGGTGTCATCCGCATTGCTGCCAAGCCCGCCCCTGCACTGCAGCTGGACAACCTGGACGGTGAGTCCTATGACCTGGAAGACTCGCAGGGCCGCTGGCGCTTCGTGCACTTCTGGGCAAGCTGGTGTGGCCCCTGCCGCAAGGAAATGCCGAGTATTGACCGGCTAACCCGGCTGCTGACCGACAGCGATATCGAGTTCGTGCTGGTTAACACGGCGGAAACCGAGGACAGTGTATTCACCTTTCTCGGTATCGTCGCCCCGGACCTGGTGCCATTGCTGGACAACGATGGACTGGTCACGGAAGCCTGGCAGCCGCGCGGTCTGCCGGCGACCTACCTGGTCGACCCTGACGGCATGATCCGTTACCAGGCACTGGGCGGCCGCGAATGGGATCAACCCGCCTACCTGGAATTCCTGCGCAGCCTGGGCAAGTAGCCGGCTGCGTTACAGCCACTCGAGCAGGTAGTAGATAAACTGGCCTTCCGAGGACTTTGACGGCCCCACCACGCGAGCCGCATGCCGCTTGTTTGGAGGATCCGCTGCCTGCAGCGCGGCTTCACGACTGGTGAAAATCTCGACGCACCCGGCGGGAAACCGCTTGCGATTCTGGCGCGGCGTAAAGATCACCGCGAAGCGCTCCTGGGATACGCCGGTTTCCGGGTCGGGGGGGACTATTCCGCGCAGGCTCATTTCATTCCGTCTTTGGCAGGATGTCCGGGCGGATCATCCACTGTACAACCCAGTGCCCGGCGTCGGCCCGCTCGAGACAGACCACGCTGCCCGGGCAATAGGCGACGATATCGGACTCACTGTCCCCGGTGGTCAACAGCGCGACCAGCCTGGCCATGAACGGCAGATGCCCCACCACCAGGGTGTCATCTTCCCAGACATCCGCATCAACGCTGAATTCCGCCACCGGCGCATTGGGGCCGATGCCCTCGATGGCCTGCGGCTTCCGCCCGCGCGGCAACAGCGCGCCGGCAAGCAGTCGCGCCGTCTGTTCGGCACGGCGTTTGCCGCTGTGCCAGACCCGCTCCACGCGCACACCGGCAGACTGCAGCAGGGCCGCGATGGCACGCACGTCGCGGTTGCCCTGTTCAGAGAGCGGGCGCTCCGCATCCTCTGTCTTCGGTACCGCTTCGCCGTGTTGTACCAGGTACAGTTTCATTAATCAGGCCACGCGCTTCGAAATCATGATGACTGCAGGCATCTTACTGCGATATGAAGGCCACTGCAGCCTCGACGACAGCAGGATCACGCAGAATCCGGCCGTGACCAAGTCCCTGCGTCTTCATGAAGCGTGCACCCGGCCAGGCCGCGGCGATCATTTCTCCCTGTTGCCAGGGCACGCTGGCGTCGTCGGCGTCATGAATCACCAGCGCCGGCACATTCAGGCCACGCACGTTGTTGAGCATGGAAATACGCCCCCAGAAGTTGTCTTCGAAACGCTGTTCCATCCGCCGCCGCAGGTTCTCAACCACGACCGGGGGCATGCTGAGCGTCTGCGCAAAGCCGTCGATGAGGAACTCGACCGTGGCCGGGGCACTCAGGCTGACCACGCGCTCCACATGCACACCATGCTGCATGGCGTAGGCCAGTACCATGCCGCCGAAAGAGTGCGTGATGGCGCCATGCAGGGGCCCACAGACCTGTTCGACCGCCCGCAGCACGGCGGCGCACTCCAGTATATTGGTGCTGTCGCCGGGCGTCTCCCCGTGACCCGGGGCATCGATCGCTAGCACCTGAAAGCCGGCGCGCAGCAACGGTTCGACAAACGCCGCCGCCTGGCTGCCACGGCCGGACCAGCCATGCA
>JASFOC010000473.1:0-3028 GCA_050116715.1 Gammaproteobacteria bacterium | reverse complement strand
TCATGCAGGCTGCAACAGGCTTGCCCAGGACAATGTCGTTATCCAGTACAGACAGGAATACATCACGCTCGGTGAAGATCCCCGCCAGGCGGCCTGCGGTCTCGAGCAAGGCATAACCCAGACCGCGTCGGCGCATTGCCTCAATGACAGCGGAAACGCAGACATTGCTTTCGAGGACGAGCGGTGGCGTCAACTCGAGCGCGAGGACCTCCAGTTCCCGCAGACTTCGCTCAATTTTCATATCTCACCCGTAATACCACAATCTCGTCAATTCTAGCACCGGGCGGCCCTGGTGCCGGGTACAGGGTGGTAACCCGGATCCCGACATGAATGTCATGGTGTCTGACACGATATGGCAGATGACTGCTGACAGATATGTCAAATTGTGCCTTCTGAGGCAATACCGGAGAGCAGCTATCCCATAGACATAAAGGCTTACCGGGCAGTGGCACGGTATTTGTGTGTGTATCCGCGGGGTAGCGGAAAACAACAAAAAGCCAGCGCACCAGAAAAAACACCGATACCGCTGGCAGGCGCATCCGCAGCCGATTTGCGTGCTGACATCCTGCCTGCACCTGGCAGTAAAGATAGCCCGCACAGGTCTGGAATCAAAGGGAGATAATGACTATGCACAAAACCATCCATTTGCTATTCACACTGCTGGCAGGCCTGCTGCTGACGGGCACCACGCTGGCGAAAAACTCCTACCTCAACAGCGTAAACAGTACCTGTGGCACAAGTTATGACTGCGGCCTGTGTCATGTCGACCCTGGCGGCGGCGGACCGCTCACCCAGGATGGCGCAGGATTCCGGGATTCGGGCTACGATCCGACCTACTTCTGTCCCGGCTCAAGTTGCACAGACAAAGACGGTGACAACTTCGGCAGTCCCGGTGATGCAGTCTGCAGCGGAGGGGCAGCTACGGATTGCGACGACAACAACGCCGCCATCAATCCCGGTGCCGCGGAAATCTGTGATGACATGACCGACAACGACTGTGACGGCAGGGTGGACTGTGCCGACAACGAGTGCACCGGTGCACCGGTATGCCAGACAAGCAGTGAACCCGAGATCTGTGACGACGGCATCGACAATGACGGCGACAACAAGGTGGATTGCGCGGACAAGAAAGACTGTAACGGCGATCCGGTCTGCAGTGGCGGTGGCGGGGCTGCCGAGACCTGCGATGACGGGATCGACAATGACGGCGATGGCAATGTCGACTGCGCCGACCGTGACTGCCGCCGCGACCCGGCCTGCAGTGGCGGCGGTGGCGGCGGCGGCAGTTCGCCAGAAGTCTGCGATGACGGCATTGACAACGACAATGACGGGAAAATTGACTGTGATGACAAGAAAGACTGCGGCAGGGATCCTGCCTGCTAGGCTGATCGTGACGCGTTGAAGTTCCTGCAGGGCCCGCCGGGAGGAGGGGCCCTTTTTTTTTGCACAGTTCCCGGCGTGTGGCTGGCCGGCTATGAATTTATCCTGTCTGCCAGTTACCCGGCCACTCCTGACCCATGCATGTGACGGGCATCCCATCGGGTATCGATTTCAGGCGATAGACTGGTTCCCTCGGTTTTCAAGCGGCAGGTGAGCAAGCCGATAGACTGTTAGTCACCGTGCAAAATTCGGTCGAACCAGGTTTCTTAACCTGAAGAAAACCCGACATCATATTGATTTTAGTATTTTTATTACTTTACATGCCAGCAACCATTTCTGCACAGACAACAGGACCAGCATCGTGAACCAGTTCCATTTCAGACTCTCAGTCATATCCCTTGCCAGCCTGCTGCTGGTCGCCACTGCTGCAAATGCAGAGCGCACATTCAAGTGGGTCGACGCGCAGGGGAACACGCATTACGGCGACCGTGTCCCCATGCAGGCAGCAGCACAGCAACGCCGCGAGATCAATGAGCAGGGGCGTACCCTGAAGGCCTATGCCGAACCGGGTTCCCAGCAAGCGCTTGCCGAACAGAAACGCCACGCAGCGCTCGAATATGAAAAACAGCAGCAGAGCGAAGCGCAGTCACGCCAGGATAGCGAATTGCTTGCCACCTATGCGAGCGAGACAGATATCCTGATTGCACGCGACAACGAACTCGATGCTATCGAGGAACTCATCCGCATGACGAAAATTCGCATCGATTCGCTGCACAAACGCCTGGATGAGATGGCCGGGGAAGCTGCAGGTTATACTGAACGCGGCAAGCCGGTTCCCGAATTTGTGCAGCACCAGACAGCGCGCATCCAGGAACAGATCGAGCAGAATCAGGCCATTATCAGCACCAAGCAGGCTGAACTGGACAGCATCAACAAACGCTATGCCGCGGATATCGCGCACTACCAGCGCTTGCAGAACCACAAAATGTCCGCCCGCTGATCAAGATCGCTACACATCCAGTCACGCTAACGACGCCCGCCGCGCCTGGGCCGGGTTGGCCCGAGCCAGGGTAATCCCGCCCCGAATCGGCCTGTCACTTTTGACAGGGTCTGACACGTCACGCACCAATAGGCTGCCATATTGGCAGTCTCTGCTGCGATATTTCCTGAAATTTGCCAATAGCGTCACAGCATCCCCATGAATACACAATAATTAATTTCTTTGGCATTAAATTTGCTGCTGTCATGTTGCATACAGGCGCCGCAAAGACGGCGACTTAAAAAAAGAATGACCAATATCCAGGGGATGATAATCATGAAAACTGTCTATCAGTTGTTTTTCCTGTTGTTTCTTTTCAGCAGCGCCTTGCGCGCAGCAGACACCGTACCGAACGAAATCCAGATGCCGGGCACCCAGCCGAACGAGGTTGGCAATTTCGAATCACCCGACAAATGCGACAACTGCCATGCCGGTTACAACGACCTGGATCCGGGCGCCGAACCCGCCACAGGCTGGCGCGGTGCAGCCATGGGCAACGCCGGCCGCGACCCGGTTTTCTGGGCCACCCTCGGCGTCGCCGAACAGGACTTTGACGGTGTCGGCGACCTGTGTATCCGCTGTCACAGCGCCGGCGGCTGGTATGGCGGG
>JASFOC010000472.1:0-3029 GCA_050116715.1 Gammaproteobacteria bacterium | reverse complement strand
TGAATCACTACACAACATTTCCGGCAACCTCGGAGTCCCTGTTTTCACTTTTCAACAGTATTTATCCGCCGCGTAATTATTATTCATCCTGCATGATGGCCAGTAGTATCAGGCTGTCGCGGCCGTTGCCCGGGTTTCTGTCGGAGCTGGCAGATTCCGGTTATGTGACATCATTGTATCTTCCATACAACGACGTTGTTCCTCTTGATCATACCCTGCATCAGAATCAGGGTTTCAGCAAGATATATTTTGCCCAGTCTGAAAAAAACCAGGGCAAGGGTATGGATGTACAGGCACTGGATGTAATGAAGGCCGATATCTCCAGCTGGCTGGCGTCAGACCAGCGCTATGTTGCAGTGTTTCTGCCGCAAATCGGGCATGCACCTTGGCCCGGGCGTCCCGAATCCGTGCCGGTGGCGGAATACGGCAAGCATGTGGCGGTAATTCAGGATGAATGGATCGGGCAACTTGTTGACCTTGTCGAAAGGTCCGGCAGGCTGGACAAAACAATCATACTGGTCACCGGTGATCATGGCATCCGTACAGCCCGCGAGGATTCGCATTTTAATACAGGATTCCTGGATGAGTATTCATTTCGGGTTCCTCTGCTGCTGTTTTCAAGATCGGCATTCCCGCAACCCGTCTATATTGAAACGCTGACCTCCCATATCGATATTTCGCCTTCACTGCTCGATTTGCAGGGCATCGGGAGAGACCGTTCGATCGAGCAGGGTCTTGCCCTGTGGGATCCCGGTCTGGAACAGCGCACTACATTCTTCCTTGGAAACTGGTATTTTGGTGCGGATGGATATCATCAGGACGGAGTATTCAAAATGCATAGCGAGGTCCTGGGAACGTCATTCGTAAATGATGAGCTGAAATTCAATGCCTCGAATATTGTCGAGGATAATAAGGAAAATATGCTGGTGCGCGAAAAAACACGACAAATCTATGCCATTCAGAAGGGTTGGCTGGAAAACTACTATTGTGACCCTGAGGTGCAGTGATGCATATCCACTACGCAACCGGTCAATGGATGTCGAAAAATCAGGACGAATCCTGATTAATTCCAGTGGTCTGCAATGCAGGCATCACTTCGCGTCCCCTCGCCGGATCGCAGTGACAGTTTTGAAGGCCTGGAACCCGACAGCTACGCTAGCAGGTCAACTTTGGAAGCGGACTGAAAAACTGCAGCTGTACAAGAGAAGAAGCGATCCGGGTATGAGAAGATGACAGGCTATGCGCGATAGTAACCGGGAGGACCGTCTACCACCGCTAATTGTACATGTCATATTCAGGCTGGCAGTCGGGGGGCTTGAAAACGGCCTCGTTAACCTTATCAACAGACTACCCCGGGAATTTTGTCGTCATGCCATTGTCTGCATGACAGACCATACGGACTTCAGCAGCAGAATCCAGCGTCCGGATGTTGAGGTTTATGACCTGCACAAGCGACCTGGAAAGGACTTCGGGATCTATATCGATCTGTGGAAGCTGTTTCGTACCCTGAAGCCGGATATTGTCCATACCCGCAATCTTTCGGCAATGGAAGCGCAGTTGCCGGCTTTCATGGCGGGTGTGCCTTGCCGCATCCATGCCGAGCACGGGCGCGATGTTCATGATCTCGATGGAAGCAGCAGAAAATACGCATTGCTGCGTCGCGCGGTCTCCCCTGTGATCGACCGCTACATTGCACTGTCCCATGACTTGCAGCAGTACCTGCTTGAAAAGGTTCGCGTCCCGCCCGGAAAAATCACTGTCATATCCAACGGTGTCGACATTGACAGGTTTACACCGGCCGATTGCGGGGAAAGACAGGCGCTACCCGGGCAGATGGGCGGCAAGGACAGTGTCATTATCGGTACAGTCGGGCGGATGGAGGCGGTAAAGGATCAGCTCACCCTGGTGCGGGCGTTCATCGAGCTGGCCGGTCAGTATCCAGCAGGGGGCGTAAGACCGTGTCTGGTGATGATCGGCGATGGCACGCTTCGGCAACCTGCACTGCAGTTGCTCCACCAGGCAGGCATGGACAATATTGCCTGGCTTCCAGGCGCTTGCGACAATATTCCTGAGCTGCTGCAGAACATGGACGTCTTCGTGCTCCCGTCACTGGCCGAGGGGATTTCGAATACTATTCTTGAAGCCATGGCAAGCAGTTTGCCGGTCGTTGCAACCGATGTCGGAGGCAGTGGAGAACTGGTAGCACACGGCAGGACAGGTTTTCTCGTACCGAGGAGCGACCCCGCTGCACTGGCTGTTGCCATGCGACGCTATATAGACGATCCGGTGTTGCGCCGGGCGCATGGTGCGGCAGCGCGCAGGCGATGCGAGGAACTTTTCAGCATCGAGGTGATGGTTAACAAGTACATGGATTTTTATGGCAATCTGCTAACGTCGGTAGGAAGAGACAACAGGGCGAGCGCCAGCTGGCAATGACTTGCACCCGATGTGTTTTTAATTGCATGTGGGCACTAATATGTTGCACCATGAAAGCTTTAGTCCAGGTTTCTGATGTGTTACCGAATCCTGCTGTGAATAGATAGCAGCGAGTAACCGCGCACTCTGTTGCGCCCGGCGTTGAAATAGTTATGTGTGGAATTACCGGTATATTTGATACCCGCGAGGCACGCGCTGTCGACCAATCAGTGCTTGAGCGCATGAACCAGAGCCAGGTCCATCGCGGACCGGACGATGGGGGTATTCATATCGAGCCGGGTGTGGGTCTGGCGCATCGTCGCCTGTCGATTATCGATCTCTCCAACGGTCATCAGCCACTGTTCAATGAAGATGGTTCTGTCGTCGTTGTGTTCAATGGCGAGATCTATAATTTTCCCGACCTGACCAGGGAACTGCTTGCGGCCGGCCATCAATTCAGAACCCATTGCGACACCGAGGTCATTGTCCATGCCTGGGAGGAATGGGGCGAGTCCTGTGTGGACCGTTTCCGTGGCATGTTTGCATTTGCTATCTGGGACCGCAACCTGCGTACCCTGTTCCTGGCGCGTGACCGCCTGGGGATCAAGCCGCTG
>JASFOC010000471.1:0-3031 GCA_050116715.1 Gammaproteobacteria bacterium | reverse complement strand
AAAGCCGCGCAGCACCACGTTCAGGGCTGCCTGCGCCGGCCCGATCTCACCGTTGATAAAGGCGTCCAGGCCCAGTGTCCAGGGCATGCCAAACAGGATGAAGTGGTTCTGCGTCAGGTCGAAGCGAAAGATATCCAGCGGCGGCGCCAGCACGAACAGCAGGAAAAACCCGGCCTGAAACCAGCCACGGAGGTGTTGCAAGTGTTTACCCCGGAAGCGCATCTCAAACGGGCCGCCCTACCACGGGATATCGATAGCATTGCCCTGCCATGGCTTTTGCCAGGCCCATCACGCCAAGCAGCACCAGGGTAGCGTGGCAGGTCGTGAAATAGATGATGACCACCATCCAGGTGTTGGGGCTGCGGTAGCCACCCAGCAGCAGGATGCTGGCATTGGCCAGCAGCAGCAGCCCGCCCGCCCACAGGCTGGCAGAGAGTGTCTGGCGCAGGTGACATCGCGCCAGTGCCGGCGCCGGCTTGATGTGCCTGAAATACACCACAAGCAGTGCGATAAAAGCCAGACCCGGCAGCAGCAACAGATTCACCAGGTAGAGGATCTCGGCCGCCACCGCGATAGCCTGGCCAGGCACCCCGGTATCCGGCTGCAGCAGGTCAGGTTCCGAAGCTGGCATACACCACTTCCATCAGCGCATCGCTGGTTTCCACATCGTCGGTCAGTGGCTCCACCAGTGCCGCACGGCATGCATCCAGGGGCGCGTAGCCGCCGTGAATCAGGGTCGCGGCATAGACCAGCAGCCGGGTGGAGGCTGCCTCCTCCAGGTCGTGGTCCTTGAGTGCCCGCAGCGCGGTGGCCAGCGCCACCAGTTTCCCGGCCAGCGCCGCGTCGATGCCGGTCTCGCCCTGCAGTACCTCCATCTCCAGTTCCGGCCCGGGGAAATCGAAGCGCCGCGCAACGAAACGCTGCCGCGTGCTGGGCTTCATGCCCTTCAGCAGGTTCTGGTAGCCGGGGTTATAGGACACCACCAGCATGAACTCCGGCGGCGCCTGCAATTGTTCGCCGGTGCGTTCGATCGGCAGGATACGGCGATCATCGGTGAGCGGGTGCAGCACCACGGTGGTGTCCTTGCGCGCCTCCACCACTTCGTCCAGGTAGCAAATGGCTCCCTCGCGCACGGCCCGGGTCAGCGGCCCATCGCTCCAGTAGGTACCCTTGTCAGCGATCAGGTGACGACCCACCAGGTCGGCAGCTGACAGGTCGTCGTGACAGGCAACGGTATACAGCGGCCGTCCCAGCCGGGCGGCCATGTACTGCACGAAACGCGTCTTGCCACAACCGGTCGGCCCCTTGATCAGCATGGGCAGCTGATGGCGGAACGCGTACTCGAACAGCGATACCTCGTTGCCCTGCGGCTTGTAGAACGGCAGGTCGTCACCCACCGGCAGTCGTGCAGCCAACTTGTCCATAAAAATTCCCCGCCTGTTTATTCGTCATTCGGGCCCGTCATGCCGGGCTTCTCAGGCTCAGCCCGACCTGTGCGCATAATTGGCGCCGGGTCAGATCATCCCCTGAGCCCTAAAGCTAGCCTTTGCCTGCCCGGTTTTCCATAACCGAGGTTAATACGAAATGATGAAAGCGGCACTGATCAGTCCGCCGGGGATCACCAGCCACAGGGTCACCGGCCAGCGCCAGAAGCCGCGCACCCGGTTCAGCTCCATGAAATAAGCCCCTACCAGATGCCCCTTGAGCAGGGCAAGAAACAGCACGGTCAGCGACACATAAAGGCCACTGAAACCCTGCTGTCCGATCGCATAGGTCATCCCGGTCAGCAGCAGCATGACGAGCCACACCCAGGTACAGGCCCGCAGGCCGAATATGCTGCGTTTCTGCATCGCCACGTCAGTGCATCACGTACACCAGCGGAAACAGGATCAGCCACACCAGGTCCACCATGTGCCAGTAGGATGCCCCGCTCTCGACCCCGCTATACCGGTCGGCGCTGTAGGCGCCACGCCGGGCCTTCCATGCAACCGCCGCCAGGATCACCATCCCCAGGATGACATGCATGAAGTGGAAAAATGTCAGTGACAGGTAAAACATGTAAAACGTATTGGTGCTCAGGGTGATGCCCTGCCCGAAGTGGTGGGCATACTCGCCCCACTTCACCACCAGGAACAGCGCACCCATCCCCAGCGCGGCCAGCAGCCAGAAAACACAGTGCTCCCGGTTATCCTCGCGGATAGCCGCCACGGCCCGCACCACGAAATAGCTGCCGGTGATCAACGCCAGGGTATTGACCAGTGCCGCACGCCGGTCAAGATGCTGCTGGAATTCATCGAACAGCGCCACGTTGTGGCTGCGCGCGAAGGCATAGGCCGCGAAGAACAGGGCAAACACCCCCAGCTCCGCGAGGATGAAAATCCAGAGGGCAAGGTCACCGGGCGGGTGGCGGTCATAGGCCGGATTTGCGGCGGCGTGAATCACTGTGGACATGGCCTGGTTGAATCGGCAACGCGGTAATGACCAGGTGTTCAGGGCGGCCGGATATGCGGGCACGGCGGGCTGCAGCGCGTGCAAGGCAACCCGCCTTGCCCGGTGGGAGGAAGCCCTCCGTGGCCGGTCGCGGCTCAGCCGGCCGGCACGACCGTGGCCTCGGGATCCTTGCTGCCGACGAAGAAGCTGGTGATGTACAGCACCAGCCCGATCAGGAACACCACGCCCGCCAGCTCCCGCAGCCAGTAGAACAGGGAGATTTGCTCCTGCACGACGATGAAGCCCTGCGGGGCATCGGACACACGCTGCAGGTAGACCTGCAGGATGCCGGCACCGGTCAGAAACAGGGTGATGAAGACCATCGAGACCGTCATCAGCCAGAACGACCACATCTCCATCACCTGCGAGCGGTTGCTGTTGGCGGCATTACGCCCGCGCAGAATCGGCATCGCATAGGAAATGATGGTCAGCACGATCATCACGTAGGCACCGTAAAATGCCATGTGCCCGTGCGCCGCCGTGATCTGGCTGCCGTGCGTGTAGTAATTCACCGGTGACAACGTATGCAGGAAACCCCACA
>JASFOC010000470.1:0-3033 GCA_050116715.1 Gammaproteobacteria bacterium | reverse complement strand
TGCCATAGGTCGTAAGGACAATCTCTCCGTTACGGTTTTCCCGGACAAAGCAAAGCCCCGCCTGTCCCTCATGCAATTTACAGGCACGCGGACACACGTCGCACATGACACGGTTGTCATCCAGGGTGTGCCAGTATCGCGTCGGGAAGACCCCCGACTCCTGGCCTGATGCAGTCTGCTTGTCAGTTTTCCGGCTCATTGCGTGGCTTTAGAATCCCCTAATGTCACTATACCTCTACCGGGCACCTTATTTCGATGGTGCCCGGCACCGTCTCCTGTCAGTTATTCCACTTTCACCTTGTTGCGTGAGGTCTTTTCCACTTTCGGAAGTGTCAGCTCGAGAATGCCGTCGTTGAATGTGGCCCTGGCTTTTTCACCGTTCACAGTGTGCGGCAGGGAAATCGTCCGCTGATATTCACCATAGCTCATTTCACGGCGATAGTACTCGCCCTTCTCTTCCTTCTCCTCGTGACTGGTGTGTGCCTTCAGTGTGACGCTGTCATCTGTAACCGTGACATCCAGATCCTCTTTCGCCACGCCGGGCATCTCTGCCCGCACGACAACCTCCGTGTCCCGGTCAACAACGTCGACTTTCGGTGTTCCGCTGCGGAAAGCGCCTAGCGACTCCAGATGCGTCGGCCATTCCCAGAAGCCCGGGCGCATCCAGCCATGCCTGCCCGCTCTGTCAAACCAGCGCTCCATTTCTTCCCACGGACTCATCGTGGTTTCAGCAGCGCGTGGCCTGAGCGCCTTTTCCTGTTTGCGTGTAGCCTCTTTCTTTGCCATGACATTAACCTCCTTTAGCCTGCAGCCATTCCCTTTGTATTAATTTTATAGCTCAATACCAGCATCTTTACCTTGATTATAGTCATGCGAAGGCAAGATTATTTACCAGAGACCAGCGGTAATGGGTTGCACAGGTCTTGCGTGCCATAATCATTCACATGCAAGCTAACCAGGGTGGTACTTCTGTGCCGGAACAGCCACTGCGGCGGGCACTCTCCCTGCCGCTGCTCACCTTCTACGGTCTGGGTAATATTCTCGGTGCCGGCATCTATGTCCTGATCGGCAAGGTCGTCGGCGAAGCGGGACTGTTCGCCCCGCTTTCGTTTCTGCTGGCCGCACTGCTTGCCAGCCTGACGGCGTTTACCTACGCAGAATTATCCGCGAGATTCCCCCTAAGTGCCGGCGAAGCGGTTTATGTACAGGAAGGCCTGGGCATCAGGCAGTTGTCGTCACTGGTTGGAGTCCTGATTGTCCTGGCAGGGATCGTTTCGGCTGCAACCATCATGAAAGGTTTTGCCGGCTACCTGCAGGTGTTTGTCCCCCTTCCTGCGGAGATCGCTATTGTGATGATGGTGATAATGCTGGGCGGGCTTGCCGCCTGGGGAATTGCCGAGTCGGTCGCTGTCGCAGCGCTGGTCACCGTGGTGGAGATGGCAGGCCTGTTACTGATTATCGGCATCGCTGCGCCCGGCATGGCGACGCTGGGTTCACTCGCGGCAGAACTGCCGCCAGTTACCGGGACCGCTGTTCTACCCGGAATCCTGATGGGGGCCTTTCTTGCCTTTTATGCCTTTATCGGGTTTGAGGATATGGTCAATGTCGCTGAGGAAGTTCACCAGCCGGAAAGAAATCTGCCGCGAGCAATCCTGCTTGCATTGTTGATCTCCTCCGTGTTGTATCTGCTGGTTTCGCTGGCGGCAATTACAGGTCTGCCGGCAGACCGGCTGGCTGCCGCCGATGCGCCGCTGGCCGTGTTGTATGAGTCCATCACCGGCAGCGAGCCCCTGCTGATCACCCTGATAAGCATGTTTGCCGTGGTAAACGGTGCCTTGATCCAGATTATCATGGCGTCCCGTGTCTGCTACGGCATGGCGAGACAACGCTGGCTGCCGGCCTGCTTCGGGCGGGTTTACCCGCGCACACAAACACCTGTCATGGCAACGGTGACGGTTGCCGTGCTGGTGTTGCTGGCTGCGTTATGGTTTCCGATCGCCGCGCTGGCGAAGGCGACCAGTTTCTTCCTGCTGGTCGTGTTCGCGCTGGTAAACCTGTCGCTGTGGCGGCTGAAACGGCATGGCGCGACCGGGGTGAGTGACATGTTTTGCGTGCCGCGCTGGGTGCCGGTGACCGGTTTTTTCGCCTCGGCAGTCTTCGTGGTGTTGCAGGCTGTCCTGGAACTGACCGGGTGAGGCGGGCGCTCAGGAGCGTTTCGCCTTCTCCTGCTCAGCCTCGCGCATGGTGATCCGGGACAGCAGCGTAAGTTCTTCGCTTAAAAGTTCCAGGATGTCATCGGCTGCAATAATGCCTATCAGCTCACCGATCCTGGAGATGACGGGAACACGGCGTACGCCGCGGGCACGCATGCGCTGTGCCACGTCGAAAATATTTTCATCTTCCGTCACCTTGAGCAGTGCATATGTCATGATGTCGCCGACGGTTACTTCGTTTAGGGAAATGTCCCTCGAGATGATTTCGATCACGATGTCACGATCGGTCAGAATGCCAACCGGCATTGCCTTGCCGTCGATGGTGTCGGTGACAATAAGGCTGCCCACATGCCGGTCGCGCATCAGCCGCGCGGCGTCCGGAATTGACATGTCCCGGGAAGCTGTTACAACCTGTCGATTACAGAGCTCAGCGGCTTGCATGAAAAACTCCAGCGGAGTGGATTTCCGGTCTGTCCGGGAATACGGATAATAAGCCGTAAAGTATCATTTTTTCGAACGGCATGTCATCTTGATGCGGATTAACAGGGTGGCAATGACAAGGCAATGTTGCGTGTAAATTGCCTCGGGACACGGGATATATGCCGACGCAGTACGAACTGGAATCCGTCGAGGGCCTTTCGCTGGACATGCAGGCGCTGTTGATACATGCCCTGCAGTCGACAGCGGTATTTGCCGGACCGGCGGACTCCATCGAGGTGCTGGAGACCCATATTTCATGGGTCATTCTTGCCGGAGATTACGCCTACAAGTTTAAAAAGGCAGTTAATTTCGGGTTTCTGGACTTTTCCACGTTGCAGAA
>JASFOC010000469.1:0-3036 GCA_050116715.1 Gammaproteobacteria bacterium | reverse complement strand
GATTTGCCGCAGGCACACCACCAGTAGGTTCCCGGCTGCAGTTCCTGTGTGTATGGCGCTTTTTGTGCAATGGTCGGATCTGACATCATGGCTCCCTGTAGGTTGATTGAATTGCCGGATATGCACCCCGGAAGAGTATAGCGAAATCCGGGTGCCGGGCGACATGGATCATGCGGTAGTCCGGTTATTTCCGGAGTTCGCCTGAGAATTGCGCCTGCATGCCCGAGGCCAGCCGCTCGACCGCTTCGCGGTCTCGCCTCTTTTAGGCGTTCACTTCATCCGTACGACCTGTTATATACGGTGTGGCATGAACACCACCATGACTGCACAAGCATCGGACCCCGTGACCCGACAATCCGCCCTGCTGCAACTCGACCGGCTGCAACGACCCGCTATCGGACCGGTATCGCTGGATGTCGCTGCTGGTGAATGTGTCTGTATTTCCGGCCCCTCGGGCGCGGGCAAGTCGCAGTTGCTGCGCGCCATTGCCGACCTCGATCCCCATGACGGGGAGGTCCGCCTGTCGGGCCATGCGGCGGACGGTATCACCCCGCCCGAGTGGCGCCGCCAGGTCGGGCTGCTGCCGCCGGAAAGCAGCTGGTGGTTGCCGCAGGTTGCCGACCACTTTCATACAGGCGCCTCCCTGCCGCTGGCGGACGTGGGGCTGGATGACGCCATACTCGAACAGCCGGTGACGCGCCTGTCGAGCGGGGAAAAGCAGCGGCTGGCGCTGCTGCGCCTGCTGGCCAACCAGCCGCGCGTGCTGCTGCTCGATGAGCCAACCGCCAACCTGGACCCGCAAAATACCCGGCGCGTCGAGGCAATGATCGCGGCCTACCGTGAAGCCCGGGGGGCAGCGGTCGTCTGGATCAGTCATGACCGGGAGCAGGCCGCGCGCGTTTGCGACCGGCATTACATTGTCGTGGACGGCGCCCTGCAGCAGCAGGCAACGGAGTCCCCGGCATGATTGTTCTGAGCACCATCGACCTGGCCATTGCAGCAACACTGGTGTTGCTGCTGGCGCTGTTGTCGCTGCGCATGCACCCCGACCTCAGTCGCCAGCTGGTTTTCGCGGCGATTCGCACTGCCATCCAGTTGTCGCTCATCGGCCTGGTGCTCAAGGTGCTGTTCGAAAATGCCAGCCTGCTGTGGGTGGCGCTGATGGCCAGTCTCATGCTGCTGATCGCCGGGCGCGAGGTGATGGTGCGCCAGGAACGCCGCTTCCGCGGCTGGTGGGGCTATACCGTGGGGACATTTTCCATGTTCGTCTCCTCGTTCGTAGTGACGATCTTCGCGCTGACCGTAATTCTCGGCGACGACCCCTGGTATACCCCGCAGTACGCCATCCCGCTGCTCGGCATGCTGCTGGGCAACACCATGAACGGTATTTCCATTGCCATGGACCGCCTGACCGGGACGGCCTGGGAGCAGGCGAAAATCATCGAGGCGCGCCTGATGCTGGGGGAACGCGCCGACGAGGCAATCGCGGACATCCGCCGCCAGGCAATCCGCAGTGGCATGATACCCATCATCAACGCCATGGCAGCCGCCGGGGTCATCAGCCTGCCCGGCATGATGACCGGCCAGATCCTGGCGGGTGCACCACCACTGGATGCGGTCAAGTACCAGATACTGATCATGTTCCTGATCGCTGCCGGCACCGGGTTCGGGACACTGGCAGCGGTCGCCGTTGGCTCGCGGCACCTGTTCGATGCCCGCCAGCGCCTGTGCCTGGACCGGTTGCGTCAGCAGGGCCAGCGCTAGCATGCGCCCGGTGCGATTCTTGTTGTTGCTGTGCAGCCTGCTGTCACTGGCTTCCCGCCCGGCCGCGGCGGAGATCTACAAGTGCACCGCAGACAGCGGTGCCGTGCAATACAGCGACAAGCCCTGCGCGGGAAAATCCACCGTCATCACCCCGGCCGCAGCACCGCAAGTCGATGCGCATGTCATCGAGCGCAGGCAGCGCGCAGACAAGCTGTTGCGTGCCTACGATGCGGAGCACGCCGAGGAACAGCGCGCACAGGCCGAGGCCGAGGCCGCGCTGCAGAAGCGCCGCCAGAAATGCAACAGGGCGCGGGACTGGCTGGCGCGGATGAGCAGTGCCAGCACGCTCTACCGGGTGGCCGATGACGGCAGTCGCGTGAACCTTGACGATGCAGAGCGTGCCGCAGCGCTGGCCGAGGCCGAGGCAGATGTCACGCGCTGGTGCGACTGACGGAAAATGAGAAAATGGAGGGGGAAATGGGGACAGACCACGTTTTTATATTCAGCAGCTGTAGAACATCTTCCGAACAGGAAATAAAAACGTGGTCTGTCCCCATTTCCCCCATTTCCCAAAACGTGGTCTGTCCCCATTTTTCTCGCGATTCAGTCCAGCGCATGTTTAAAGAATTCCGGTGGTGTGAGCGCGGCATGGTGGATGTCCGCGTTGTAGTAGCTGGTCGCAAAATGCCGGTTGCGCACGTCCGCCTCGCGGAAGCGTCCCGCGAGCGCCCGCTTGCCGGCAAGGGTCGCCGTCCACCAGCCTGACGGGTAGCTGGGCTGGGGAAAGAACAGCGTCGTCACATCCCGGAAGCCGGCAGCGTCCATGGCCTTGCGCAGCGGGTTGATGATGTTCATGTGATACAGCGGTGATTCACTCTGCTGTACCAGCAGGCCTGCGTCGCCGAGCACCCTCAGGCAATCGCGGTAGAAGGCTTGCGTGAACAGCCCCTCTGCATGCCCCACGGGGTCGGTGCAGTCGACGATAATCACATCGGCGCTGCCGGGGTCGGCATTGCGCATCCACTGCAGGCCATCCTCGTACAGGAATTCGGCACGCGGATCGTTGTTGGACACGCACAACTCGGGAAAGAACTCCTCGGCCAGCCGCGTGACGCCCGCATCGATCTCCACCTGCAAGGCCCGCGTCACCCGGCCGTGCTTCAGCACCTCGCGCAGGCAGCCGCAATCGCCGCCGCCGATGATGACCACCTGCTCGGGCGAGGGATGCATGTACAGGGCAGGGTGCACCAGCATCTCGTGGTAGATGAAATT
>JASFOC010000468.1:0-3040 GCA_050116715.1 Gammaproteobacteria bacterium | reverse complement strand
ATCCAGCTGCGCCAGCGGTGTCACTGACGCATCCAGCCGACGCAGGTTCGCTACCGCATTGTCCGCCACCCGGCGGATGCGGTCTGCGTCAGATGCCCAGGCCGCGGCCAGTTGCACCAGCAGCGGCCGGAAGCCGGGCCGTCCCAGCCCGGCCTCAGGCGGGTAGTAGGTACCGCCCTGGAATGGTTTGCCGTCCGGCGTCGTCCACACGGACATGGGCCAGCCGCCCTGGCCGCTGGTCAGGGTGACGTAGCGCATGTAGGCGGCATCCACGTCGGGGCGCTGTTCACGATCCACCTTGATGGCAATGAAATGCTCGTTCAGCAGGCTGGCGATGGCAGGATCGCTGAAGGATTCGCGCGCCATGACGTGACACCAGTGACAGGTGAAATACCCGATGGAAATGAACACCGGCTTGTTTTCACGGCGCGCCTGTGCAAATGCCGCTTCACTCCAGGGATGCCAGGCAACCGGGTTGTCTGCATGCAGGCGCAGATAGGGACTGGACTCATTCGCCAGCCGCCAGCCGCCGGTCTCCGGCGGGCTCACCGCGTCAGACGCCGGTGAGTTCGCGCCCAGCAGCAGGAGCGCCAGCAACACAGTGATACCGGAACGCAGGACGTCAGGAAACATCAGCTTGCCCCCGTGCGGATTTGCCTGCACGGTTTGATCTTCAGCCGCCCGCAGGGTTCCAGCTGTCAAGGCGCAGCACTTCCCTGGCGTTTGCTGTCGTGCTGCGGGCCAGTTCCTCCGCCGGTTCGTCACGGATCTCCGCCAGTGCCGCCAGACAGTAAGGCAGGTACTCCGGGCTGTTGCGCTCGCCGCGGTGCTGCGCCACGGTCATGTCAGGTGCGTCGGTCTCCAGCACCAGGTCCGCCAGCGGCAGTTCACGCGCCAGTTTCCGCAGCTTGCGGGAGCGTTCGAAAGTCAGCATGCCGCCGAACCCGAAGCGGAAACCGAGTTCACGGTACTGCGCCGCCTGCTGCAGGCTACCGTTGAAGGCATGCGCGATACCGCCGCAAACGCGGATGCGTTTCAGCGTCGCCAGCACCTGGTCATGCGCCTTGCGCACGTGCAGCAGCACCGGCAGATCTGCCGCCCGTGCCAGTTGCAGTTGAGCCTCAAACAGGGTCTGCTGGCGCTCCTGATCCAGCCCTTCCACGTAGTAGTCGAGTCCGATCTCTCCCACGGCCACGGCCGGCTCCCTCTCCAGCCAGGTTTCCAGAGCCTGCAGATCCCCCGGCTGGTGCTGTCCAAGGTAGACCGGATGCAGACCGTATGCCGGGTACAGCCGGCTGTCGCCGGCACAGAAGTCCCGCAGCCCGTCCCAGCCGGCGGCAGTAACGCCCGGGATCACGATCCCGCAGACACCGCGCTCACTGGCACGCTGCAGGACAAACGGCCGGTCCGCGTCGAACTCGGCGACATCCAGGTGGCAATGGGTATCGATAATCTCCACAGCCAGTATTGTAGGCGCTCATGTGCGGCAAACACAGTGGCGGGCAGCGCCAGTCGGGCTACAATGCCTGATTTTCAGCCTTGCACCGGCATGGCTGCACAGGGGAGAAGCGGCACAGTGGCAAACGAGGGTCTGGATGCGGAACGCCGTTTTGGCGGTATCAGCCGTCTTTACGGAGATGCTGCCCTGGGAAGGTTCCGCCAGGCACATGTCTGCGTGATCGGTATCGGCGGCGTCGGTTCATGGGCTGCCGAGGCACTGGCGCGTTCGGCGATCGGCCATATCACACTGATCGACCTCGACCACGTCGCCGAGTCCAACATCAATCGCCAGTTGCCCGCGCTCACCTCGACCCTGGGGATGGCCAAGGTACGGGTCATGGCGGAACGGATTGCGCAGATAAACCCCGACTGCGAGGTGAACGCCGTCGAGGAATTCGTTACCCCTGACAACCTGGAACAGCAGGTTGACCAGCGCTTTGACTATGTCATTGACTGCATCGACGGTTTTCGCACCAAGGCCCGGCTGATCGCGCATTGCAGCCGCAGGCGCATCCCGCTGGTCACCGTGGGCGGGGCCGGCGGGCAGTCCGATCCGACCCGGATCCGCGTGACCGATCTGAGCCGTACCGAACACGACGCACTCTTCTCCAAGACCCGCAAGCTGCTGCGCACCGACTATGGCTTTACGAAAAACCCGAAGCGCCGTTTCGATGTGCCCTGCGTCTATTCACTGGAGCAGCCCGTGTTTACTGGCGCCAACGGCTGCATCAGTCAGGAAAAACCTGCCCGCAGTGGTGCAGGCGGGCTGACCTGCGCCGGAGGGCTCGGATCGGCCATGCCGGTCACGGCCAGTTTTGGCCTCGCTGCAGCGGCGCATGTCCTCAACAAGCTGCGCCAGGCCGCGCCCGGCACCTAGGTACACGGCAGCGGGCAGTATGCCGCTGTCAGCGCCTGCGCCTGCGCCCGGGAAACAACCGGGGTACCGTCTGCTGGTACTTCCGGTATGGCATGCCGAGGTAACGTACCAGGTCACGCTCCTCGTAGCCGATGCCGATGAGGATATACACGCTCAGACCGACGGCCAGCAGCAGGTGCCCCTGCGTCATGGTTGGACTCGACCAGACACCAAGCAGCACCCCCAGCATCAGTGGATGGCGGACGTACTTGTACACCCAGCGGACGACGAATGGCGGATGGGTATACTCGTGCAGTCGAAAATGCAGCCAGGCCTGGCGCAACCCGAACAGGTCGCAGTGGTCGATCATGCAGCTGGAGGCAAACACCAGCAACCAGCCGGCGGCACAGACTGTCCACAGCAGCCCGGCAAGCAAGGTTGACTCCACCTGCCAGACGATTTCTGGCAGCGGTCGCCAGAAGTAGCACAACGCGCCCAGAACCAGCGACGTGGCCAGTACGAAGGTGCTGCGTTCCACGGCAACCGGTAAATAGCGTGTCAGCCACTGCTTGAAGCCACTGCGCGCCATGAGGGAATGCTGCGCGGCAAACAGCGCGATCAGGGACAGATTCGTAACAGCCGCCAGCAACGGCGGCGCCAGCGGTCCGCGATCGACACTGCGCG
>JASFOC010000467.1:0-3043 GCA_050116715.1 Gammaproteobacteria bacterium | reverse complement strand
ATCAGCTTGAAATAGCCATGGGTAATGACCGTCAGTGTATTCAGCGGTTAATTACGATGCTTTCCTCGTCAGAGGATCAGGAGTTGCTGGATGTGCTGAAAGATCTGGATGTTGCAGACAGGTAATCCCCGGGTATTGCTGTTTATCCAGGCAAGGCGATCCCGGCGCACCTGAATATATGGACATGAAAACAAACAAAGCTGAAAAATCCCCTGCCTTGCCTGGTGCCATTCTCTGTGTGGTCGGTGCGCGACCTAATTTCATGAAAATTGCGCCTATCATCAGGGCATTCAGGTCTGGCCCCGATCCGATTGATACGCGTCTCGTGCATACCGGGCAGCATTATGATGCTGCGATGAATGATGCCTTCTTTACCCAGCTGCAGATACCCCCGCCGGATATCGAGCTGGCGGTTGGTTCCGCCAGTCATGCGGTCCAGACAGCAGAGATCATGCGGCGGTTTGAACCGGTCGTCGATGCAGAGTCACCGCGTGCGGTTCTGGTCGTCGGTGATGTGAATTCCACTATTGCATGTGCTTTGGTTGCTGCCAAGAAGAATGTGCCGGTTTTTCACGTTGAAGCCGGATTGCGCAGCTTCGACCGCGCCATGCCGGAAGAGATCAACCGGGTTCTGACGGACCAGATTTCCACCTTGCTGTTTACCACCGAACCGGTCGCACGCGAGAACCTGCTGCATGAAGGGATCGCTGACAGGCAGATTCATTTCGTCGGCAATGTCATGATCGATACCCTGAAACATTGCCTCGAACATTCGGTTCCGGCGATGGATACCCTGGCAGGCATACCCGGAAGTGAGCTTTTCATGGGGGGTGATGCCGGTTATTGCGTGCTGACACTGCATCGTCCGTCGAATGTCGACGACCCGCTGCTGTTGAGGCACATCCTTGAAACAGTGCGTACAGTCAGCGACAGCATGCCGGTGGTATTCCCCCTGCACCCGCGTACCCGCAACCGGGTGGTTGAGCTGGGCTTGCAGAAACTGCTCGAGTCTGATCGCATCGCCTGCCTGCAGCCGCTTGGCTACCTGGAAATGCTGGGCCTCGTTTCCGCGGCGCGTCTGGTTATGACGGATTCGGGTGGTCTGCAGGAAGAAACCACGGCTGTCGGTGTGCCCTGTATCACCTTGCGCAATAATACCGAACGCCCGGTTACGGTCGACCAGGGTACCAATACCATTGTGGGTCTGGACCGGATACAAATTCTTGCTGCGGTGAATGATGTTCTGAAAAACGGTGGCAAGTGCGGACGAGTTCCTGAGTTGTGGGACGGCAAGGCGGCCGAACGCATCAAGCTGATCGTGAATGCCTGGCTGAAGCAACAGCGGGCTCCGCTGGTTGCAGCAGGTTAACTGGCTGCTTTGTTACCTGATCATGCCTGAATCCCGGTCACCAAGTACAACTGCCAGAATTGTCAACGCCATGACGGTTGACGTGGAGGATTATTTCCAGGTCTCCGCTTTCGAAGGCGTGGTTAAGCGTAGCGACTGGGAGCGGTTGCCTTGCCGGGTAGAGCAGAACACCGACCACATCCTTGAACTGTTTGACGGGCATGGCGTTACGGCAACCTTTTTCATGCTTGGCTGGGTGGCAGAGCGCTATCCTGGACTCGTTCGCCGGATCGTTGCTGCCGGTCATGAACTTGCCAGCCATGGATACTCCCACATCCGTGTAACCCGGCAACCGCCGCAGGCATTCAGCGAGGATGTCAGCAAGACAAGGAAATTGCTCGAGGATACCGCCGGTTGTGCCGTACTCGGCTATCGTGCGGCCAGTTACTCGATTGTGAACGAAACATTGTGGGCGCACGATCTTCTGCAGGAGGCAGGCTACCGCTACAGTTCGAGCGTCTACCCCATTCATCATGACCTGTATGGCATCCCGGATGCGCCGCGTTTTTCCTACCGGCATAAGGATGGCGGGTTGCTGGAAATACCTGTCACAACCGTCTCGCTGTTCAGGCATAACCTGCCCTGCGGGGGCGGAGGCTATTTCCGGCTGTTGCCCTACAGCGTGTCACGCTGGGCCATGCGGCGCGTCAATGGGGCGGACCGCATGCCCTGTGTGTTCTATTTTCATCCCTGGGAGATCGACCCGGAGCAGCCCAGGCAGGCGGGAATCAGCGGGAAGACGCGCTTTCGCCATTACCTCAACCTGGGGCGAATGCAGGCGCGTGTCGAAAGGTTGCTTGAAGACTTCAGCTGGGGCCGTATGGATAATGTTTTTTTGTCTGACGGTGAAACACAACAATGAATCTGGCAACGACTCATGCTCCAGCCAGCGTGACTGGCGTCTCCAGCCCTGGAATCGTGCTGAGGGAACTGACATCGGTATACCGGGGGCAGTGGGATGAATTTGTCGCTGCCTGTCCCGATGCGACGTTTTTCCATCTTGCGGGGTGGCAAGAGGTCATTGAAAAGGCATTCAGGCACCGCACCTATTATCTGTTTGCTGAGCGCAATGGCCGGATAGCCGGTGTGTTGCCGCTTGTCCACATGAAGAGTCGCCTGTTTGGCAATGCACTGATTTCAACACCGTTTTGCGTGTATGGAGGTATTGCTACGCAGGACAGTGAGGTGTTTTCTGCGCTTGAATCGGCAGCCTGTACCCTTGCCAGGGAGTTGAAAGTCGACTATCTCGAGATGCGCAACCGGGAAGCCCGGCATGCAGGCTGGCCGACAAAAGAGCTCTATGTGACCTTCCGCAAGCAGATTGATCCCGAGCCTGAGAAAAACCTGCAGGCCATCCCGCGCAAGCAACGGGCTATGGTACGCAAGGGTATCAAGGCCGGCCTGAAAAGTGAGTTCGATATTTCCACTGACCGTTTCTATGCCGTCTTTTCTCAGAGTGTCCACAACCTTGGCACACCTGTATTCTCCCGCCGATATTTCGAGATGTTGCTGCGTGTATTCAGCGGCAGCTGTGACATCCTGACAGTTACCCATGAGGGTGACCTGGTTAGCAGTGTCATGAATTTTTACTTTCGTGACGAGGTGCTGCCCTACTATGGTGGAGGGACGCCACTG
>JASFOC010000466.1:0-3046 GCA_050116715.1 Gammaproteobacteria bacterium | reverse complement strand
GTATTCAGTTTGAGGTTGCTGCGGCCGGTGTGTCTGCGGGCCGCACTTCATGCAGTGAGAAGTGCATGGTATCAAGATCGCCCAGCACCCAGGTGGCGGGTGCCTTGATGCCGCCGACGGTGCCGGGATTGACCAGCCAGGTCTGCATGCCTGCAAGGTTGTTAACGGGGCGGATCGCGGCCTTGTGGTCATGGCCGCAGCAAACCAGGTCCCAGTCGCCGGTGGCGGCCATGGCGGCGGCGTAGTGCGGATAGTGGACCAGGAAGATGCGCCGTCCGGCGAGTTCGATGCCGGCATCCTGGCCGTAATAATGCGTCCGGTTGGACGGTTTGGCGGCGATGCGTCCCATCATGTAGGCGTCCCCGACATTGTTGCCGTGGATGACATGAACGGGCAGGTTGAAGGGCCTGAGCACCTCCAGGGTGCTGGGTGCGACCACGTCGCCGCAATGCAGTACGGCCCCGACACCGGCATCGCGTGCCGCAGCGACCGCTGCCGCGAGCAGGCTGCGGTTGTCATGACTGTCGGAAAGGATGCAGATTTTCATCAGAAATTCGGTTTTTCCGGAGCATTGCGGAACATCTCGACGCTGTCCAGGATTTCCCCGCGGGCTTCTTCGATGTCGCCCCAGCCTTCCACCCGCACCCACTTGCCCTCGTCCAGATCCTTGTAATGTTCAAAGAAATGGGCAATCTGCGCCAGCAGACCTGCCGGCATGTCGTTAATATCGCGGGCTTCCCGGTAGAGACTGCAGAGTTCGTCGACGGGTACGGCCAGGATCTTGGCGTCGTCGCCGGATTCATCGGTCATTTTCAGCACCCCGACCGGACGGCAGCGAATCACCGAGCCGCTGATCAGCGGTACCGGCGTTGCCACCATGACATCCACCGGATCGCCGTCACTCGACAGTGTGTGCGGAACATAGCCGTAGTTGCAGGGATAGTGCATGGCGCTGGTCATGAAACGGTCCACGAACATGGCGCCGCTGTCCTTGTCGACCTCGTATTTGACCGGGTCGCTGCGCGCCGGTATCTCGATGATGACGTTCACCTCGTTGGGCACATCCGCGCCGGAATTAACCCGGTCAATATTCATTCCTGGCCTCCTGAGGCAAAAACAAAAAAGGGGCCGATAATTATACCGGCCCCTGGTCAGTCAAGGCGAATTGCCGTGCGCAGGATTACAACAGCGGCACGATCAGCAGGGCGACGATGTTGATGATCTTGATCAGGGGGTTGATCGCCGGGCCGGCAGTGTCCTTGTAGGGATCGCCGACGGTATCGCCGGTCACTGCCGCCTTGTGGGCATCCGAACCCTTGCCGCCGAAATTGCCGTCCTCGATGTATTTCTTGGCATTGTCCCAGGCGCCACCGCCGGTGGTCATGGAGATGGCCACGAACAGCCCGGTGACGATGGTGCCGATCAGCAGGCCGCCCAGTGCCTCCTTGCCCAGCAGCAGCCCGACGACCACCGGTACCAGCACCGGGAGCAGCGAGGGAATCACCATCTCCTTGATGGCCGCCTTGGTCAGCATATCCACCGCTTTCGAGTAGTCCGGCTTCTGGGTGTGATCCATGATGCCCGGCATCTCCCGGAACTGGCGGCGTACCTCGTTGACGATGCCGCCTGCGGCACGCCCCACCGCCTCCATGGCCATGGAACCGAACAGGTAGGGCACCAGGCCGCCGATGAACAGCCCGATCAGGACCATGTGGTTGTCCAGCGAGAAGTTCAGCACTGTATCGCCCTCTCTGGCGAGTGCGTGGGTGTAGTCGGCGAACAGCACCAGCGCGGCCAGGCCGGCGGAGCCAATGGCGTAGCCCTTGGTGACCGCCTTGGTGGTATTGCCGACGGCATCCAGCGGATCGGTGATATTGCGGATCTTCTCGTCCAGTTCAGCCATCTCGGCAATGCCGCCGGCGTTGTCGGTGATCGGACCGTAGGCGTCCAGGGCCACGATGATGCCGGTCATGGAGAGCATCGAGGTGGCGGCGATGGCGATGCCGTACAGACCGGCCAGTTCGTGGGCGCCCCAGATGCTGGCACAGATGACCAGTACCGGAATGGCGGTGGATTTCATGGAGACGCCCAGGCCGGCGATGACGTTGGTGCCGTCGCCCGTGGTGGAAGCCTCGGCGATGTGCCTTACCGGCTTGAACTCGGTGGCGGTGTAGTACTCCGTGATGACTACCATGGCGGCGGTCAGCGCCAGGCCGATCAGGCCGCAGTAGTACAGCATGCGGGTACTGACTTCCACACCTTCCAGCAGGATGGTGTCGCCGAGCACCCAGGTGGTGACGGGGTAGAAGGCGATGGCTGCCAGCACACCGGCAACGATCAGTCCCCGGTACAGGGCATTCATGATCTTGCCGCCTTCCCGGGCATTGACGAAGAAGGTGCCGATGATCGAGGCGATGATGGAGACGCCGCCCAGCACCAGCGGGTACAGCGCCGCCTGTGCCGTGCCGACCAGCAGGCCGCCCAGCAGCATGGTGGCGACCACGGTGACCGCGTAGGTCTCGAACAGGTCGGCTGCCATGCCGGCGCAGTCGCCGACATTGTCACCGACATTGTCCGCGATCACCGCCGGGTTGCGCGGGTCATCCTCGGGAATGCCGGCCTCGACCTTGCCGACGATATCCGCGCCCACATCGGCGCCCTTGGTAAAAATGCCGCCACCGAGTCGGGCAAAGATCGAGATCAGTGAACCACCGAAGGCGAGTCCGACCAGCGGATGCAGCGGATCCTCGACACCCATGCCGAGCATGATGCCATAGAAACCCGCTACACCGAGCAGGCCCAGGCCGACCACCAGCATGCCGGTGATGGCACCGCCGCGGAAGGCGATCTGCAGGGCGGCATTCAGGCCGTCATTGGCCGCCTCGGCGGTGCGCACGTTGGAGCGCACCGAGATGTTCATACCGATATAGCCGGCCAGCCCGGAAAACAGCGCGCCAATGGCGAAGCCGATGGCGGTTGCCCAGCCGATGAAGTAACCCACAACGACCAGCAGCACGATGCCTGCCATGCCAATGGTGGTGTACTG
>JASFOC010000465.1:0-3059 GCA_050116715.1 Gammaproteobacteria bacterium | reverse complement strand
TGACTATATCATGCAGCTCAATGGCGAGATGTTCCGTGATATGGACAACCGCCGTACCCTGCGTTTTGGTCTGGGTGGCAAGCGCTACTTTCTCAAGGCGCATTATGGTGTGGGCTGGCGGGAAATCTTCAAGAACCTGCTGCAACTCAAGTTGCCCGTGCTGGGTGCTCGCAACGAATGGCTGGCCATCCGGAAACTGGAGTCCCTGGGAGTCGAAACCATGCGCCTGGTCGGCTGCGGGCAACGCGGCTGGAATCCGGCCCGGCGGGAATCCTTTGTCATCACCGAGGCACTGGAGGACACCCGCAGCCTGGAGGACTTCTGCGCTGACTGGGAAAATACACCGCCGACGACCGGGCGTGGAATCAGGCTGAAACGCGAGCTGCTCGGCAGGGTTGCCCGGGTCGCCCGCCTGCTGCACGGCAGCGGCATGAATCACCGGGACTTCTACCTGTGTCATTTCCTGCTGGATTGCTCGGTTGATGTTCTGCAGCAGCCAGCGGCGGCGCGGCATCTCTGGTTAATTGACCTGCACCGGGTCCAGTTGCGCAGGCGCACACCGCTGCGCTGGATGATCAAGGACATCGGCGGACTGTATTTTTCCGCGATGCGCATCGGTCTTACACGGCGCGACCTGTTCCGCTTCATGCAGGTCTACCGCGGCAAGCCGCTGCGGGCGACCCTGATCGAGGACGCCGCATTCTGGGAGCGATGCCGCAAACGCGCCTGCGCCCTGTATCATTCGTTCTACCATGAGCAGCCCCCCGTCTCCTGAGAAGAGCGTCACTGCAGAGGATCTGTTGCAGATCGGGCATGAATCACGCTCGTTTCTGCTGTCGCTGGACGGGGTTGCAGGCAGCGCTGCACTGCTTCGCTGCGAGGATATTCTCCGGACACTCCCCGGCAGGCGCCTGGTGTGTCGCGGGGAATGGCAGGGGCAGGAGGTCTTTGCCAAGCTGTATTTCGGAGGCGACCGTCACTGGCGTTCGGAACGGGATGGCCTGACTGCATTGCAGGCGGCCGCTATCCCCGCCCCGCGCATCGTGCATGCCGGCACGGCGGACCGGGGCAGCATTCACGCCCTCCTGCTGGAACCGGTGAGCCCGGCCGTGACTTTCGCAGCCGCGTGGCAGTCGGCGCAGGATGAGCCTGCCCGCATCCGCCTGCTGGAACAGGCTGCCCGGACCATCGCATCGCATCACCGTGCCGGCCTGCAGCAGCAGGACATCCACCTGGACAATTTCCTGCTGGCCGGGGACCGTTTGTATACCCTGGACGGGGGCGGCATCCGGATTTCCGGACATGGGGAACTGTCGGCCAGGGTCTCCCGCGACAACCTGGCACTGTTTCTTGCCCAGTTTTATCCCCGGTTTGATTGTCTGGCCGCGGCCGTTCTGGATGCCTACTGTGAGCGGCGCGGATGGGAGGCGTGTGTCATCGGCCTGATGGAACTGCAGCAGCGCATATGGCATTTCCGGCGCCAGCGGCGGCGACGCTTCCTGAAAAAGGCGTTTCGCGACTGCACTGCCTTCGCCTGTGACCGGAGCTGGCGGCATTTCAGGGTGCATGATCGGGCGGCGGCATCTGTGGCGCTGCTGGAATTGCTGGCTGATCCGGACGCCAGCCTGCAGAACCCGGAGACGGCGTACCTGAAGCAGGGCAATACCTGCACGATCTGGGTAACCCGCGTCGGGGAACGGCGGCTGGTGGTGAAACGTTATAATGTCAAGGGTGTGGTGCACGCGCTCAACCGTACTTTCAGGGCGACACGGGCCGCCGTTTCATGGAAAAATGCACACCGGCTGGATATGTATGGCATCCCTACCGCGAGGCCTGTGGGGATGCTGGAGCGCCGCTTTGGTCCTCTGCGAGGCAGGGCGTGGTATATCTGCGAATACGTTGCGGGTGACAACGTGCTGCAGTTGTGCAGTACGCCGTCGCCTGCGGAAGATGCGTTCGTGCAGACCTCGGTGCAGCAGACGGTCGAAGTGCTGCACTGGCTGGCGCAGTGTCGTATCAGTCACGGTGACATGAAGGGGTCCAATATCATCCTCTCGTCGCAGGGTCCGGTCATCATCGATCTGGATGCGCTGCGGGAACACGCCAGCGGCTGGTTATTCCGCAGGCAGTTGCAGCGTGACCTGCGCCGCTTCATGCGCAACTGGGATGCCTGTCCCGATGTTGCGGCGTTGTTTGCCCGACTGTTAAGGAGCAGGGGAGTGTTTGCAGACAGATGAAAATCAGGGGGAATCCGGTACGGCCAGTCCTGAAACCTCAGTCGTATCCGTGGATGAAACATGTCAAATAAGCCTGTTTATGTAACCCGGCCGTCTCTGCCGCCGCTGGAGGAGTTTGTTCCCTATCTGGAACAGATCTGGGAGAACAAAATACTCACCAACAACGGCCCGTTTCATAAACAGCTGGAACAGGCCCTGTGTGATTACCTTGGTGTGGAGCACCTTGCCTTGTTTACCAACGGCACAATCGCCCTGGTCACGGCTTTACAGGCACTGAAAATTACCGGTGAGGTCATCACCACACCATATTCGTTTGTCGCAACGGCGCATTCATTGCTGTGGAATGGCATCAAGCCTGTCTTCGTTGATATTGACCCTGTCACCTGCAACCTCGACCCCGAGAGGATAGAGGAAGCCATCACACCCCAGACCACAGCGATCATGCCGGTGCATTGCTACGGGAACCCCTGTGCAGTAGAACGTATTCAGGAAACAGCGGATATCTATGGCCTCAAGGTCATCTATGATGCTGCCCATGCCTTTGGTGTCAAATACAAAGGTGAAACCTTGCTCAAACATGGAGACCTGTCCATTCTCAGCTTTCATGCCACCAAGGTTTTCAATACCTTCGAGGGCGGTGCCATAGTCTGTCCCGATGCCAAGATGAAGCAGCGCATCGGTTATTTAAAAAACTTCGGTTTTGCCAATGAAGTCACAGTCACTGCGCCGGGCATCAACGGGAAGATGTGTGAATTCAACGCGGCCCTGGGTATATTGCAATTGAAGTATGTTGACGAGGCGCTGGAGCAGCGCAGGAAGGTG
>JASFOC010000464.1:0-3063 GCA_050116715.1 Gammaproteobacteria bacterium | reverse complement strand
TATAGAAAATACCTTGTCGGATCACTGGATCCTGAGTATCGAGCATTCGGAGAACGTTAATCCTGTGCGGACGCAATGGCAGCAATGGGGGCTTGCGCAGTACTGTGTCACACAAGCAGGTCCTGTCATCGACAGCATACTGGCATGCCTGGAAAGATTTCCGACGCACAGCATTAGACTGTTTGCGGAAAGAACCAGCCCGCGCACCCGGTTTATATACCCGGTTTATCGCCCGGAGGAGAATAGGGAATGTGCACAGGTGCTGCCTGGGGAAGGCTGGCGAAAGCAAGTCGCCCTGGCTTCCGGTTGACATATATCGACACAGGTGCCAGCGCGACAGCCTTATTGTTCGATCTTTATCTCTTCTGAAGATGCCATGATGTAAATGGCTTCCTCCAGGTCGACCTGATCGGGATTGTCGATGCTCTGCTGCTGCAGGGTTTGCACCAGTTCCGCCTGCTCCAGGGTAAAATAATAGCCGTCGCCGTCCTGGACATAAGCGGCCCAGGGGGTAAATTTTGTGAGCGGGAACAGCTGTCCCGGTCGTGGCGAAATATCGATGTTCAGTCCGGCGATGAACAGCACCTTCTTGCCTTGATAGGCATGCTCTTTCACGATACTGCGAAACGTGCGGTCGAATTCGATCTGGGTGGTGATCTGGGCGGCCAGTAGATTGGGTTTGTCCGAGGTGACGATTTGCGGCATGTAGCTGGACAGATTAAGTTCGAGATGATGCACACCTTCATTCATATGTGGAATATCACGCCGGAAATAGAACATGTCCGCGGTCAGGCCGGCGCCGATGGGCTGCGGTGTGATGCCGTTGAAAGCCGCCTCTCCCATTCTGTCGATAAACGCCTGCACCGGTGTATAGACTTTCGCCGTACTGAGTACCCTTAGCGGAACCGGTAGTTGCCCCGCGTCCGTGGCGATGAGCTTGTCGAGATGCAGCAACAGGCTGTTGTTGCGGTCCTGGCGCAATAGCTGGTTATCAACAATGAGTATTTTCTGTCCGTTTTCGTTATGCAGTAAAATGTTGTGACGGGCGAAGTCATACTCGTTCTGATACCAGGAAATGATCTGCTGAATCTTGCCGCAACTGGAGCCGCATTCCATGTCAGTTGTCTGGACGCGACGGTAGGTACCGAACACCTGGTTTTCCGGATCGTAGCCCACGTGGCTGGCTTGTATAATGAGCATATCCTGGCCGTGGCCGGCATGCGGGGCGTGCCTGTCTGTCGCGACAATCCCGCCGACTACACCATGATTGAACGGAAAGGTGCCGAAGTGCTTGGCGATCATTATGATGGGGTAACCCTGGCTTTCATCGGAACAAAATGCACGCGAGGGCATGATTTTCCCGGGGGTAAAGCCCAGTGACAGGCACCAGTTGTAGAGACGGGGCACAAAGACATTGTAACGCATCATCATGCCATGGATCGGGAAGCCCCCAGCGGCTTCCGGCGTGATCGTGGCAGGTTCCGGCATCGGGTTATCCCCCCAGGGTGTTTGAAAAAAAGCGGATAATGCCACGCCAGTTTATACTCAATCACGCCTATGTGTCCTGCCCGACAGGATGGCCCGCCAAGCCACGCCCCGGAGACCGTGCTGTGCAACCTGGGCCGGGTGCACGCAAGTCATGGGGTGCGATTGCTGCGCAGTTCCCGGGCTTCATGTGACAAGGAGTGTCCGCAGCCAGTGCTGCTTCGGTCTTGAAGCGCGGCGGGATGCTAACCGGCTTGCTGCACGGGGCCATCTCCATGATGGTGTCCCCGGAACCGGCCTCCATAGCGATCGCTCCCGGAATCATGCAGGGCCCCTGCGAATAATGCGCAAACAGGAGCGTCGCCCACATCGTACACGACTCGACTGTTTCACTTGCGTTGCTGCTATCAGTCCGCCACCGCAGATCGGGTGGGTTGCATCGCATGCCGCCGCTCAGGGTCCCGGCCTCGCCGGTGCAGGCAAGCCAAGCACACGCGTGTGGAACCGGTTTGGCGGCGGCAAGGCCTGGAAGCACCGCGGCAACTGCCGAAACATGCCTGCCTGGGGCCGGGCGATGATTCCTGCAGGTTGCGGACCGCGCCTGTTTTGGTTATCCCGATGGATATCGTCCACCTCGCCAAGTATTATTGTCGAAGCGCGTCGCCTCGAGACTATGGAGAGAATCATGAGTTGTGAAGGTATCTGGGTAGTGGAAATGAAAGGCCCCTATGGCTGGGAACGCATTGCGTTCGCTTTCCTGAGAAACGGGGAATACCTGGGGGCCGGTCCCAACCATTACTCGGTGGGGACCTACAAGGAAGACGGCGATAATATCAATATATCTGTCGTTGTGACGCAGCATGGTCAGCTGCGAACCATATTTGGAGAAAAATTCGCGGGTAAGCTTCGCATCACATCGAAATGCAAGATCGAGAAAAACAAGATCGTCGGAATCAGCAAGGCAAAGGGCATAAAGAATTTCGACGTCATGCTCCGGCTGACAAAAGCCGGTGACTTCGATTAGCCGGCATCAGGGTGGGGCAGGTGTCGGCGCAGCCCGGGCCGCTGGCGATGACAGCCCATGCCCGGTAAAGCGTTACAGTGCATGCATCGTCCTGTAGCAGCGGTTTCCTTCAGGGGGAATGCCAAAGCAGGAAAACATGAAACGGTTGCCATGACTGTTGGCCTCGGGAGTCGTCCTGATCCAATCCAATCCAATGCATTAGCAGTAGATCTGAGCATGACGCCGGGTCGGTGGTGACGATGCCAGCAAAGAACCCGTGTTCCCGTGAATACAGTCCCGGCTACCGGGGCAAGTAGGTGGATATTTTATATCCGGTTTGGAGAGGATGGTCCAGGAGGCAGAAACATGAGCAAGCACAGGAAATCAAAGCAAAAGGGCAAGGCAGTCGCTGAACAGGCGGTTGCGGAAAGCCAGCCGCGCATGAAGAACAAGGAGTACGAGCAGGAACTGCGCAAGCTGCACGTGGAGCTGGTGAAGCTGCAGCGCTGGGTGGTTCACGAGGGACTCAAGGTCTGCGTGGTATTCGAGGGGCGGGACGGTGCCGGCAAGGGGGG
>JASFOC010000463.1:0-3082 GCA_050116715.1 Gammaproteobacteria bacterium | reverse complement strand
GCGTCCAGGTGGTTGGTGGGTTCGTCCAGCAGCAGCATGTCGGGTCCGGACAGCAGCAGCTTGCAAAGCGCGACGCGGCGGCGCTCACCGCCGGAAAGCGTCGTGACATCAGCATCCCAGGGCGGCAACCGCAGGGCGTCGGCGGCAACTTCCAGCTTGCGGTCCAGGTTGTGCCCGTCACTGGCCTGCAGGATGTTTTCCAGGCGGGCCTGTTCGGCAGCGAGGGCATCGAAATCGGCATCCGGTTCGGCATAGGCGGCATAGACCGCCTCCAGTTGCTGCTGCGCGTCTGTGATGTCTGCGAGCGCTTCCTCAATGTTGCCGCGTACGTCCTTTTCAGGGTCCAGCTGCGGTTCCTGTGGCAGGTAGCCGACCTTGATCCCAGGTTGCGGCCTTGCCTCGCCCTCGATTTCGGTGTCCAGTCCGGCCATGATACGCAGCAGGGTGGACTTGCCGGAGCCGTTCAGGCCAAGCACGCCTATCTTCGCGCCAGGGAAGAAGGACAGGGATATGTTTTCAAGAATCTTGCGCTTGGGCGGAACAATCTTGCCCACGCGGTTCATGGTGTAGACGTACTGCGCCATTACTCGGCCTGTCAGGCTAAAAAAGAATGGCCACATTATAGGCGTCGAGAACCGGTGGGCAAGCCGCAGGCGCAGCCACTGCAAACGCCGCCGGGCCTGTCCGCACAGATGCTGCCAGGCCGAATGAACAAGGTTGTTTATGCTGCTGTTTGAAATGTTGTTTTTGTTCGGCCGCGGGCGGCTGCGTGGCTGGCGACTGTGCTGTTACTTGCAGACGCTGGCGTGGCGGCGAACAATACAGCAGGGAATTCCAGCGTGCTGAAGGGCGCTGACAGCGGCCTGTGAGATGAGACAGAACATGCAAACATCCGCGACGCAAGCCAGCGTGTGTGTCTACCTTGGTGACGATCTGGCCGCCTATGGCTTCGGACACGACCATCCTTTCGGTCCGGACCGGCTTGACGCCTTCTGGCGGCAGGCGCAGGCGCAAGGACTCGACCGCGAGGTGCTGCAATGCGCTCCGGTGGCGGCCACGCGTGCAGACATCGAGCGTTTTCATACCGCGAGCTATGTCGAGCGGGTCATTGCACAATCCGCCAGTGGCACGGGTTTTCTGGATGCCGGTGACACGCCGGCGCCCAGGGGGATATATGAAGCGGCCTGTTTCGTGGTCGGCAGCGTGCTGGATGCGGTGGCGCGCGTACAAGGCGGCCGCTGCCGGCATGCCTTCGTACCGATCGCCGGGTTGCACCATGCACGCCGCGATGCGGCGGCGGGATTCTGTGTCTTCAACGACTGCGGCGTCGCGATCGAAACCCTGCGCCAGGTCCATGGGGTGCGCCGCGTGGCTTACGTGGATATCGATGCCCATCACGGCGACGGCGTGTTCTACAGTTTCGAGGATGATCCGGATCTGGTGTTTGCAGACCTGCACGAGGATGGCCGTTTCCTCTACCCGGGCAGCGGCGCCGTTACCGAGACCGGCAGTGGTGCCGCACGTGGCGCCAAGCTCAATATCCCCATGCCGCCGGCCGCCGATGATACGCAGTTTTTCAAGGCCTGGGAGGCGGTGGAAACGTTTATCGATGCCGCGCACCCGGAGTTCATCCTGCTGCAGTGCGGTGCGGACAGCATCGCCGGCGATCCGATCACGCACCTGCGCTATACCCCCGCAGCGCACCGGCATGCAGCGGCGCGACTCTGCAGGCTGGCGGACAGGCACTGCCAGGGCCGGCTGCTGGCGCTGGGCGGCGGCGGTTACAACCGTGACAATCTCGCTGCCGCCTGGTGCGCAGTCGTGGCGGCCCTGCTGGAGGGCTGACAACACCCTGATGTGTGGGGTTAAATCCGGTCGGATTGGTTAGCAAGCCCCCGGCAGATCGGCTATCATCTGGCTCTTCCGGCGAGCCGGGTCCCCTTTATCACCACAGGAAAATTGATTCAAATGTTCGCGAAAGACATGAAAATCGAGGGTTACGACGATGAACTGTGGGCGGCGCTGGAGGGCGAGCGGCAACGCCAGGAAGACCACATCGAACTGATTGCTTCGGAAAACTATGCCAGTCCGCGGGTGCTTGAGGCGCAGGGCTCCGTGCTGACCAACAAGTATGCCGAGGGCTACCCGGGCAAGCGCTATTACGGCGGTTGCGAATTTGTCGATATCGCCGAGCAGCTGGCCATCGATCGGGCGAAGCAGCTTTTCGATGCCGACTATGCCAATGTCCAGCCACATTCCGGCTCGCAGGCCAACGCCGCCGTCTACCTTGCGCTGCTCGCTCCCGGCGACACCATCCTCGGCATGAGTCTTGATGCCGGCGGGCATCTCACCCACGGCTCGAAGGTGAATTTTTCCGGCAAGCTGTTCAACGCCGTGCAGTACGGCCTGGATCCGGAAACCGGCGCCATCGACTACGACCAGGTGGAGGCGCTGGCGCGGGAGCACAAGCCGAAGATGGTGGTGGCGGGATTCTCCGCCTACTCCTTGCAGGTCGACTGGCAGCGCTTCCGCGACATCGCAGACAGTGTCGGTGCCTTGCTGTTTGTCGACATGGCGCATGTCGCCGGCCTGATCGCCGCAGGCATCTATCCGAGCCCGGTCAACATCGCCGACGTCACCACCACCACGACCCACAAGACCCTGCGCGGTCCGCGCGGCGGCCTGATCCTGGCGCGCGCCAACGAGGCCATCGAGAAGAAGCTCAATTCCCTGGTGTTCCCGGGAACCCAGGGCGGGCCGCTGATGCATGTTATTGCCGCCAAGGCAGTCGCCCTCAAGGAGGCGCTGGAACCCGCCTTCAGGGAATACCAGCAGCAGGTGCTGGCCAACGCCCGTGCCATGGCCGATGTCATGATGCAGCGCGGCTACAAGGTGATCTCCGGCGGGACGGACGACCACCTGTTTCTGGTCGACCTGATCGACAAGGGGATCACCGGCAAGCAGGCCGACGCAGCCCTGGGTGCAGCCTATATCACGGTCAACAAGAACGCCGTGCCGAACGATCCGCAGTCACCGTTTGTGACCAGTGGCATTCGTGTCGGCACGCCGGCCATTACCACGC
>JASFOC010000462.1:0-3086 GCA_050116715.1 Gammaproteobacteria bacterium | reverse complement strand
CCGCTCCCTCGCTGCCTGCGGCATTGCTGATGGTTGCTGTGGCCGGGGTGCTCGAGCTCCAGGTCACCGCGGTGGTGAGGTCCTGGGTCGTGTTGTCGGAGAACGTGCCCGTTGCCGTAAACTGCTGTGAGGTTCCCAGTACGATGCCCGGGTTCGTGGGTGTGACCTCGATCGACACCAGTACGGCGTCCGTCACGGTCAGCGTCGTATCAAACGAAATATTGCCGTGGGTCGCCGTTATCGTAGTGACACCAACACCCTTTGCAGTTGCCACACCATTCGATATGGTTGCTACCCCTGCATCCGATGAGCTCCAGGTGGCGCTGGCGGTCATGTCCCGGTGCGTGCTATCGCTGAGGATGCCAGTCGCTGCAAGATCCAGAGTCGTCCCTTTCGCAATACTGGCGTCGGCCGGGGTGACTTCCAGGGCCGTTACTGTCGGGTCATCGCTGCCACCACTGCCACCGCTGCCACTACACGCCAGAATGGAATAGCAGAGAGTGACCAGAACCAACCATATCAATTTACGATTTAACATTTTTGAGGTCTCAATTTGATGACAATCCGGGGCTTTTCTTAATAACGTCAGCCAGTTAAATCGGCGCGAAAGCGGTAGAGCTTGAGTTTTCGCAGCGTCTACGGGCACGGGGGAGGCCGACTGCATCGCATACAACAGTCAGGGATGTCAGTTTGGGTGTTGGGTCTTCTTTCTACGAACACCAGTGTCCGGCACATAGCACCTTTGCCAGTTTCTCGAAGGATTTATGTTCAGGACAGTGGCGCCGCGAAAATCGAAAGTTCGACCCCGGAAGCACCGCGGATTTACCTCTTACCGAGTCAGGCAGACAGCACGCATGCTGCGCTCCAGCTTCATGTGCCCCAGCAGCAGCTGAACTGCGCGTAGATTGCAGGTTTTCCGGTAAATGACGGCATCCCGTGTCCGTCTGAGTGAGTGCGTTGCCTATTTGCAGGGATCGAGTCCGATAACGGCAACCCTGCGATTGGCGATCTTCAGGGCTGAATACCAATCAACGTCATTCGTCGAGAAAAGTGCGAAATAGTCCGGCTCGTCAACTGAGTGAAAATGAATATTATTCTCTGTTTTGTCGATTTGCCTTTAAATTTGCCCCGGATTTTGGCTGCACCCGTGAATGTCGACGCACATGTGTAACCATATGACGACATAAGTTTCTGGCTGCCCGGTTGGTGGGCAATTCGGCATATACGGTATTTCGGTCTCGTTATATCCCACATATTTAGCGCCTGGACACAATCAGGATTGTTGCCGAATTTTCAACATACGCAACCAGATATCCAACGTTATCGATTGGTCGTCGCTTAATGGCGACAGTATAGCCATTCCTGATGCCACCAGGATGCTTGCAAATCTGGCACGCGCTTCATAACAAACGATTTTTCCGTTCTGCGCACAATGGCTCAGATATTGCTTTTGCATTTATGCGTGTATTCCAGGCGCGAAGGTGAACCCTGAATGCAGGAACGGTTTCAATGGTAATAGAACCTTTCAACAGATAGTGCGGCGGTATCTGTGGAAGCGGCGACTGCAAGGACGCAGGAGAATACAGAAATAAACGGTGTATACCCAAGCAATAATTGGCAGGTATAAATCCGGGTTTTTAAACAATAAATAATGCATATGAATTAACGGAGTGGAGGATACATTCAATGTTCAATACCCTGCTTGTTGAGGATAATGTTACCTACAGACAAGCACTGGCGGATGTTTTGCTATGGCATTTCCCGTTGATTGATGTTGATGAAGCGAACGATGGGTGGGAAGCGCTTCGCAAGGTTGAGTATCGGCGTCCAAACCTGATCTTTATGAATATTCACTTGCCTGGAGAGAACGGACTGGATGTTACCAAAGAGATAAAGCGGATATACGAGGATATCGTGATCGTGATTCTTTCCACCAATAACCAACCCGAGTATCGTCAGCAGGCATTCCGGCATGGGGCCGACGACTTTATATCGAAGGGAGATGACACATGTCTGGAAAAGATACTTGTACAGGTTGATGTGGCACTGGCCAGAGCGTCACACCAATGATTGTGTCAGGCCGGGTCATGCTGGCGATACCAGATCGAGAGCCAGTATAAAAATCATGCTGTCACATATACAAGGCTGGAGGAGTTTCTATGATGCGAACAATCTGTGCTTTTATATGTGGTGTCATGATACTGGTTTCGGCATTAATCCCACCCGCTATTTACCTTATTGAGAATGCTTGATACCAACGCAGATTCATTAATATCGGCTAATACTGGCCTGTTCCGGATGATAGGAATATCCGGAAGAAACAAGCCGGCAAGCGGGAATTAGAGGTAGTAATGTGGCCATCGGGTCGACGTTCTTTTGTGTGTTGACGAATGTCATCCTGTGGCTTTCAAGCTCATCCTGTGATGGACAGGAACGTCTTCTCCTGGCCGGGTGTCCCGCTACACATCAACACACGCGCTGTACCGGCAATATAGTGAAAGTCTTCCTGCCATTAGCCGTCTAACAGTCATGTCGCCTTATGGCATCTCTGCATACACAAGAAACTCCCGGCACATGGCCGGGGTCTGGTTGCAACCCGGGTCGGTGCCGACCTGAAGTAACAGCCTTCATCCCTGCCGACAGGCAAGGTCTAAATCGGATTCAGATCGTGATCAGGGAGCGTTTATGGCAAGACTAGGTAAACCGTTAATATTTTTGGCGATGATCGGATTTGCTTACTGGTACTGGACAGGGCCTTATCAGCATTCTGTGAGGGTACCCCCTGAAGACAACCCGAAGCGAAACGCAGAGATTATGGCGAAATGCATTGCGGGGGAGAACTTTGCAATAGCTGACGGTACCAGGGACCCAGGAGAAGATCCCGAAAAAGTGTGCGCGGATGCAAACAACCTCGTTGAGGTAAATGGGAAGTGGCATCGCAAATGACCAGGCGGCCCTCAACTTGCCGTGTTGATTCGGCGTCTTTGTCCGTTTAATACGGCATCCCGGAAGTATCCAGGCAACCAGGCAATGATAGTTTCTCGCTCGGTCTCGGACCTTTAGCCAGGCCTGGTATCAGTGGCTGC
>JASFOC010000461.1:0-3095 GCA_050116715.1 Gammaproteobacteria bacterium | reverse complement strand
GACGGAAATCGTGACGCTATCTTTTGTGATTGCAGGGCTCGGGGCGTGCGCGCGCGCCAGTTCATATTTCTGCGCTTTGTCAGTAACCTTTTTTCGGAATATGACTTTCTGTTGCTCCCGGGGGCGGAACGTAACAATGCCTGCATCGGCATCCACCAGCGCCAGGGCACCATGGGGCAGGCTAGTCAGGAGACAGGAAAACCCAGAGATGCATGGCAGGCCCATTTCGCGCGCGAACAGGGCCGCATGAGAGCCGGTACTCCCGTACTCCAGGAGGACTGCCGCAGTGGATCGGCCGGCAAGAAAAACAGTGTCCGATGGAAGTAACCGCGTGGTTGCGAGTACACAGTTGTCCGGGATCTCCTCCAGCGGGTTGACCGTAATACCTGCAAGTGCATTACGCAGGCGTATCGAGATATCCCGCATGTCATCGCCCTTGTCCCTTGCTATCTGCGACTCCATCAACAGGAAGCGTTTTTCCCAACGCAGAAATACTGTCTTCACGGCAGTACTCGCGTTAACCAGGTTGTCCACGATTTCTTTTCTCAATTCCTCTCTCAGGGAGGAGTCATTCAGCATCAGTTGATGGGACCCGAAAACTTCAGCCAGCCTGGAATCGATTTCCGCTTCCACCCGCGCAGCCAGCGTGAACAGGTCATCCGAGATTCTTGTAGTGGCGGAATCAAGACGTGAACATTCTTCGTTAACGTCATTGTGTTCTATATCCACCGGGACATCTATGGGACCAAGCAGGCCGTGATGCACATGGACAATGCCCTGAGCCAGACCCGGTGAAATCGATGTTCCCTGAAGGGTAACTGTTAAACCATTTTCGGACATAAAGTAACCTGCGTTGCTACAAGTTCCTGCTATGGTAGTTTCAACGCACTGTGAAGGTTTGTGATATCCATTTTCCGCGGTTGCTGATGTGGCCGGCATCGCTGACAACCCGGAGTGTGCCCAGGGTAACCCTGAATAAGTCGTGATTCTGGCGAATGCTGGAATCCAGGGAAATCAACAAACTGGATCCCGGCATTCGCCGGGGTGACGAATCCGGGCCTGTTCAGACGATCCCTAGCTCATATCCACCTCGACATAGTGCTCCCGGCGGTCGTCCTTAAGCGGAATAACGCCTAGCGGTCGCCCTGCCCCATCCACACCGGGAGTGTTGACCACGGCGCCGTCCAGCGCTACCCGGATCGGGTGCTTTGGCTTTGCCGCTACGCGTTTGACCCTGATGTGATAGACCGTCTCGCGATAGCGATAGTGAATTTTGTACGTATCCCAGTGGGCCGGTATACACGGAGCAATACGCAACTGATCCGCTTCGAGTTGCAGACCCAGCAGGGTTTCCACGCCCAGCCGGTACATCCAGCCCGCCGCCCCGGTGTACCAGGTCCACCCACCCCGCCCCGTGTGTGGCGGCGCAGCATAGATGTCCGCGCACATAACGTACGGCTCGACCTTGTAGCGCTCGATGTCATCCGGGTTGCTGCCATGATTGACGGGGTTGAGCATGGCGAACAATTCCCATGCCCGCTCCCTGTCACCCAGCCGGGCAAACGCCATCGTGGCCCAGATTGCCGCATGGGTATACTGGCCGCCGTTCTCGCGCACACCGGGCACGTAGCCCTTGATATAACCGGGTTCAAGGTCTGATTGATCAAAAGGCGGATCGAGCAACTGGATTAACTGCGCATCGCGGCGCACCAGGCGTTTATCCACCGCCTCCAGTGCCTGGCGGGCGCGCACGGGATCACCACCACCGGAGATGACCGCCCAGCTCTGGCTGATCGAATCGATCCGGCATTCCTCGTTGTCGGCCGATCCCAGGGGTGTACCGTCATCGAACCAGGCCCGCCGATACCAGCCGCCGTCCCAGGCGTGGGCCTCGATGTTGCTGCGCAGCTGCGCGGCCTGTCCGGTGCAGAGTTCGGCAAAGACCGCATCGCCCCGGTCACGCGCCAGACCGGCAAACAGCTGCAGGTTCTCGTACAGGAACCACGCCAGCCAGACACTCTCGCCCCGGCCGTCACGGCCGACGAGATTCATGCCGTCGTTCCAGTCACCGCAACCCATCAGCGGCAATTGATGTTCACCAAAGCGCAACCCGTGCTTGATGGCACGCACGCAATGTTCATACAGGGTTGCCTCTTCAACCGAACGTTGTGGCTGGTCGAAGTATGCCTCCTCTTCCGGATTCAGCTCGCGGCCCTCCAGAAAATGGATCGACTCCTCGAGTACGCTCGTATCGCCGGTCGCCAGCACATAGCGACAAGCCGCATACGGTAACCATAGATAGTCATCGGAGAAATGGGTGCGCACGCCCTGGCCATTGGGCGGATGCCACCAGTGCTGCACGTCACCCTGGAGAAACTGGTGTCCTGCGCAACGGACCAGCTGCTCGCGGGCGAGCCACGGTGTCGCATGGATCAGCGCCATGGTGTCCTGTAATTGATCGCGGAAACCGTAGGCGCCGCCTGACTGGTAATAGCCACTGCGGCCCCAGAGTCTGCAGGACAAGGTCTGGTAGACCAGCCAGCCGTTGGCCAGCACGTCCAGCGCCGGGTCCGGTGTCTCCACCTGCACCGCGCCCAGCGTGTGGTTCCAGTACTCCCAAACGACCTCCAGTGCCTGCCGCGCACCAGCCGTGCCACCGTATTGCCGGATGAAATGCTGCGCTTCGTCAGTGTTGCGGGCCGCGCCGAATATGAACACGATTTCGCGTTCCTGGCCAGCGGCCAGTGCGACCCGGGCCTGGATCGCGGCGCACGGATCGAGGCCCGCACCTGACCTGCCCGACAACCGCTCGCGACGCAGCGCCGCCGGGCTGGCCAGCGAGCCGTTGCGGCCAATGAACTCGGTACGGTTTCCGGTCAGCGTCCGCTCCGCTGCGCCGGGGCCTTCATTGCCAACATGGGCAAAGAAGACCCGATTGGCGCATTCGCGGCCGTAGGCATTGCGGGCGAACAATGCACCGCTGTGCGGGTCCGCCTCGGTAACAATATGCATCAGATTGGCGTGCCGCCATTCACCCAGTACCAGTTCCCAGTACCCGGTCAATGACAACTGACGCGGGCGGCCCGAATGGTTGC
>JASFOC010000460.1:0-3111 GCA_050116715.1 Gammaproteobacteria bacterium | reverse complement strand
TCCTGGCCGAGCTTCGCCTGGACCACAAATCCATCATCGCGGCGATCCTGCATGACGTTATCGAAGACACGCAGATAGCCAAGGAGCAGATCGCAACCGAGTTCGGTGCCGATGTCGCTGAGCTGGTCGACGGGGTCAGCAAGCTGACACAGATAGAGTTTGAAAGCCATGCGGAGGCCCAGGCGGAGAATTTCCGCAAGATGATCCTCGCCATGGTGCGCGACATCCGCGTCATCCTGGTAAAACTTGCCGACCGTCTGCACAACATGCGTACCCTGGGTGTCATGCGCTCCGACAAGCGTCGGCGCATCGCACGCGAGACCCTGGATATCTATGCCCCGATCGCCAACCGTCTCGGCATCAACGCAGTGCGCGTGGAGCTGGAGGACCTGGGGTTCGCCGCACTCTATCCGCTGCGTTACAAGGTGCTCAAGCAGGCCGTGAAACGCGCCCGGGGTCATCGCAAGGAAGTACTCAACAAGATCGAGACCGCGATCAAGCGTCGCATGCACCAGGAGAAGCTGGCTGGCAGGATTCTCAGCCGCGAAAAGCATCTCTACAGCCTGTATCGCAAGATCCGCGACAAGACCCTTTCGTTCGAAGAGATCTACGATGTTTATGCCTTCCGCATCATCGTGGACGAAGTCGATACCTGTTACCGCGTGCTGGGTGTGATGCACAATCTTTTCAAGCCGGTGCCGGGCAAGTTCAAGGACTACATCGCGATCCCCAAGGCGAATGGTTACCAGTCCCTGCATACCATCCTGTTCGGTCCGTACGGTGTGCCGATCGAGGTACAGATCCGCACCGAGGAAATGGATCGTGTCGCCGAGGCCGGCGTGGCGGCCCACTGGGTCTACAAGAGTGGCGAGGACAGTCTCGACCAGATGCATGCCGGCGCCCGCGAGTGGCTGCGGGAGCTGCTCGAAATGCAGAAGCGCGCCGGCAACTCCCTCGAGTTCCTGGAAAACGTGAAAATCGACCTGTTCCCGGATGCGGTGTACGTATTCACCCCGGCCGGGGAAATCATGAAGCTGCCGCACGGGGCAACCGTGGTGGACTTCGCCTACGCGGTGCATACCGATATTGGCAATACCTGTGTCGCCGCCCGGGTTGACCGGCAGCTGGTGTCGTTGCGCACCCGGTTGCACAGCGGCCAGACAGTGGAAGTCGTAACTGCAGAAGGGGCGCATCCAAGTCCGGCCTGGCTGGGCTTCGTGGTATCTGCCAAGGCGCGTTCAAATATCCGGCACTATCAGAAAAGCCTGAAGCGCGGCGAGGCGGCCGAGCTCGGACAACGCATGCTGAACAGGGCATTGGGCGTTTTCGATCATGGAAACAACGGTATCGTGGAAGAGCGCATGCGCGCCCTGCTGCGTGAATATCACCTCGATACCGAGGAAGACCTGCTGGTTGAAATCGGCATGGGTCGGCGGCCCCCGGTACTTGTTGCACGTGCCCTGATGCAGGCGGATGACGGCAGTGGTGATGCCGGCGGCGAAGTCCGGGCCATGCGGCCGCTGATCATCAAGGGTACCGAGGGGATGGTGACCCGTTTCTCCAAGTGCTGCAGGCCGATTCCGGGTGATCCCGTGGTCGGCATCATTACCGCCGGGCGTGGCGTGATGATCCATACCCAGACCTGCAGAAATATCACTGAACGCAAGTTTCCCTCCGACAATTTTCTGGACGTGCAGTGGGAACCGGGCATTGAAGGCGAGTTCCCGGTCGAGATCAGTGTCGTGGTGGAAGACCGCCGCGGGGTACTGGCAACAGTTGCCACCGAGATCGGCGACGCGGACTCCAATATCGAAAACGTCGGGATTGAGGAACGTGACGGACTGACCAACGTCCTGCGGTTTCTCATCAGTGTGCACAACCGCCAGCATCTTGCCAGTGTCATGCGGCGGGTGCGCAATATTCCCGCAGTGATTCGCATCAGCCGCACCAAGGGCTGATACCTGTACTGTCAACTCAGCAGAGAACCGGACAAGGAACCGCCATGACACGAGAAATCATCCAGACCGACAGCGCGCCACAGGCGATAGGCACTTATTCACAGGCCGTGAAAACCGGGACCACCGTTTACCTTTCAGGCCAGATTCCACTGCATCCGCAAACCATGGAAATGGTCGATGGCGATATGGCGGAACAGATCCGGCGCGTCTTTGATAACCTGGCGGCAGTGGCAAATGCCGCCGGTGGTTCACTCTACGACGTGGTGAAACTGAATGTATTCCTGACCGACCTGGGTAACTTCGCCCTCGTTAACGAGATCATGGCGACCTATTTCCGGCCGCCCTTCCCGGCGCGTGCCGCCGTTGGTGTTGCGGCCCTGCCCAGGGGGGCGCAGGTGGAAATGGATGCGGTCATGGAGCTGGAAGGCTGAGCGCGGGGCCATGCAAGCGTAGGGAGACGCGTCGCTGATACGCTCAGGCCACCGGTCCCGGCACAGGCAGAACAGTCTGTCAGGCTAATATTCTGCCGCCTGGTCGGATGACGTTTCTGTATCCTCACTGCTTTGCAAGAACTGCCATCCAGAATCGCGCTATTGAACCCGTCTGAAACAGTCGACAAGCTCGACACCCTGCCGGTCACGGTGCTCAGGGGTGTCGGCTCGCGCGTTGCCGGGCGCCTGGAGCGGCTGCGGATCCGCACTGTGCAGGACGTGCTGTTTCATCTGCCGCTGCGCTACGAGGATCGCACCCGGGTGTCACCGATGGGTGCCTTGCGTCCCGGCGACCAGGCGGTGGTCGAGGGGTTGGTGGACCTGGCCGAAGTGCGCTTCGGTCGCCGGCGGGCGCTGCTGGTACGCATCAGCGATGGTAGCGGTGCACTGACGCTGCGTTTTTTTCATTTCAATGCCGCCCAGCAGGCGGCTTTCGAGCGTGGCCGCGAGATACGCTGTTTCGGCGAGGTTCGCGGCGGCAGCGCCACGCTGGAAATGATCCACCCCGAATACCGGCTGCTGAATCCAGGTGATGTGGCCGCTGTCGAGGATCACCTGACGCCCGTTTACCCGGCCACGGAAGGTGTACACCAGCTCACCCTGCGCGCGCTCACGGAGCAGGCATTGCAGTACCTGGATGCGCCCGCGGCTGCGCCCCAACT
>JASFOC010000459.1:0-3114 GCA_050116715.1 Gammaproteobacteria bacterium | reverse complement strand
CGCAGGCGCTGGTTCGTGATGATCTACCTGGTGTTCGCAACCCACGTGCTGCTCGACAGTTTCACCGTCTACGGCACGCAGATTTTCTGGCCTTTCGTGACAACACCGATGAGCTGGTCGACGATCTTTATCATCGATCCGCTCTACACTGTGCCATTGCTGCTCGGCAGCATCGCCGCCCTGGTTGCCGGGCGCCACCATTCCTGGGGGCATCTGGCCAACACCTGCGGGCTGGCCCTCAGCGCAGGCTACCTGGCGTGGACCCTTGGCGCGAAACTGCACGTCGAAATGGTCGCGCGCAATGCACTGCAGCAACAAAACATCGCTGCCAGCGCTGTGCTGACAACGCCGTCACCGTTCAATAGTCTGCTGTGGCGCATACTGGCGGTCGATGACAGGCATTATTACGAGGGTTACTATTCCGTGTTTGATGACAATACCTCGATCAGCTTCGAGCAGCATTCGCGCCAGCTCGCGCTTGTAGAACCACTGCACGAACTATGGCCGGTGCAGCGGCTGCAATGGTTTACCAGGAATTTTTACGCGGCAGCCTTGTCCGGCAACGATATCGTCATCACCGACCTGCGCATGGGTATGGAGCCCGACTATGTATTCCGTTTCAAGGTCGGCGAGATAGGTAACCCTCATGCACATCCGGCGCCGGTCGAACGCTTGCCCGGTATCCGGAATTTCGAGCGATTGAGCTGGGTGTGGCGCCGCATCTGGAGCGCACAGGCGGAAAAGTGACATGCTTGAAACAGCGTGGTTGTTGTTGCAATTTCATCGGGCCTGGAATTAATCAGATTCGTTGCCCGGCTGGTCAGCGGGGACCCGGCACACGCTGGTTACCCCTGCGATAGTCAGCACGACCGGTAAACCGCTGCGACATAATCCTCAGATTGAGTCACCCGTCCTGGTTTACTGCGCACAAGGTAAATGACCGGGGTTCATGGCAGGTCAAGTCAAGGCGTGGCGGTACTGGCTGGATTCCAATAGTATCTGGTCATCTTTGGCTGGATATCCTGGACAGTCAGTGACTAACCTGTGGTTGTTCGTTATCCCGACATCGCCACATGGCGGTTCGCCTTTCGCAACTGGAACCGGTCCGTTGTGTAAATCGTGAGAGAAGCCAGGGGCATCCGCATCGCGGGGTGGATACCCCCCGCTTGCCGGTGTTGTACGGCAGAATGGCAACGGCAGATTGCCTTGGTTAAGATGATGGCTGGAAATTATCCCTGGTGTTCTGCCGACTAGGACACCTGGAACACGGATCGGTCTGGTGGCAGTTGAGTATGGTCAATAAGAAAAAGGTGATCCCTGCGGTCGTGGTGTTGCTGGTTGCGGCTGCTGCTGGCAGCTGGTGGTATCTCCACAGTTCCGAGGTACAGGATGCAAATCGCCTTCTGCTCTACGGCAACGTGGATATCCGCGAAACCGACCTGGCCTTCAACAACAGCGAACATATCGACCAGCTGCTGGTGCAGGAAGGCGACCGGGTGCACCGGGGACAACTGGTGGCTACGCTGCACCGCGAACGCCACGAGGCCGAGGTGGCTGCCGCGGAGGCGCGAGTGGCCGCGCAGCGGGCGGCGCTTGCCCGGCTGGAGGTCGGCAGCCGGCCGGAAGAGGTGCGCCAGGCGCGGGCGAATGTTGCTGCCGCGAGGGCGAGGCTGTCCGACGCAGAGGTCACCTTCACACGAATCCAGGACCTGTCCGTGAAAAAGCTCGTCTCCCGGCAGGCGCTGGACGACGCGCAGACCAGCCTCGATACCGCACGCGCCGATCTCGAGGTGGCGCAGCAGGCGCTGGCGCTGGCGGTCGAGGGGCCCAGGACAGAGGATATCGAGGAGGCCAGGGCCCTGCTGAAGGCCAGCGAGGCCCAGCTTGCGCTGGCACAGGAGGTGCTTAAGGACACCGAGCTGTATGCCCCGGCCGCCGGTACCATCCGCGACCGCCTGCTCGAACCGGGCGACATGGTGTCTCCCCAGACCCCCGTGCTGACCCTGGCGCTGACAGACCCCGTGTGGGTGCGCGCCTATGCGTCCGAGAGATACCTGGGCAGACTGGCGCCCGGCATGTCGGCCGAGGTGTCCACGGACAGTTATCCCGACAAGACCTACCCGGGCTGGATCGGCTTCATTTCGCCGACGGCCGAGTTCACGCCGAAGAACGTGGAAACCCCCGAACTGCGCACCCGCCTTGTCTACCAGGTGCGGGTGCATGTCTGCAACCCGCAGGATGAACTGCGCCTGGGCATGCCGGCGACGGTATCCATCCCGCTTGACCAGCCGAAGCCGGAACCCGGGCACGCCAATGATTGTGCGCCACCGGGAGACGGCTGACGTGACTGCCGGGACGGCTCTCGTCTTCGAGGGCGTCAGCAAGCGTTTTGCGACCGGTGGCCGGGAAATTACTGCGCTGCAGTCCGTCGACATCAGCATCCGCACGGGCAGGGTGACCGGACTCATCGGGCCCGACGGGGCCGGCAAGACCACGCTCATGCGGCTGGCGGCAGGGCTGCTGCTCCCGGATGCGGGAACGATCCGCGCACTGGACATCGATGTGGTTGCACGGCCGCTCGAGGTGCAGTCCGCGGTCGGCTACATGCCGCAGCGATTCGGGCTGTATGAAGACCTGAGCGTGCAGGAGAACCTGGACCTGTATGCCGACCTGCAGGGGGTGGAACACGCCGGGCGCGGCGCACGCTACCGGGAGCTGATGCACATGACCGGGCTGGCGCCGTTCACGCGCCGCCTGGCCGGCCGCCTCTCGGGTGGCATGAAGCAGAAGCTCGGGCTGGCCTGCACGCTGGTACGCCCGCCGCGGCTGTTGCTGCTGGACGAGCCCACGGTGGGTGTCGACCCGGTATCGCGTCGCGAGCTGTGGTCCATCGTTTACCGGCAGGTGCAGACGCAGGGCATGAGCGTGCTGCTGAGCACTGCCTACCTGGACGAGGCGGAACGCTGCGACGAGGTAATCCTGATGCATGCCGGCGAGCGTCTTGGCCAGGGCAGCCCGGCAAGCTTCAGCACACCGATGCGCGGCCGTACCTTCCGCGTTACGGCACCCGCCCTGGCGAAGCGTACCCTGCAGATGCGCCTCAGTGCCGCACCG
>JASFOC010000458.1:0-3115 GCA_050116715.1 Gammaproteobacteria bacterium | reverse complement strand
CAAGGCTGCGTTCAAACGTCCCGGGGTGACGCTGGCCGCCATCCTGTTGCTGATGGTCTCGAGCCTGTGGCCTCTGGGGCAGCTGGGCTCCGAATTCATGCCGGAACTGGACGAGGGTGATCTGCTGTACATGCCGACCACCCTGCCGGGCATCTCGATCGGCAAGGCCCGTGAGCTGCTGCAGCAGACCGACCGGCTGATACGCACCATCCCCGAGGTCGAGCGGGTGTTCGGCAAGGTGGGCCGGGCGGAAACCGCCACCGATCCCGCCCCGTTGACCATGATCGAGACCACCATCAAGCTGAAGCCGCGCGCGCAGTGGCGCACCGGGATGACACTGGAGAAACTGAAAGCGGAACTCGATGAACGCGTGCAGGTGCCCAGTCTCAACAACGCCTGGCTGATGCCGATCAGGACCCGCATCGACATGCAGTCCACCGGTATCAATACCCCGGTAGGCATCAAGATTGCCGGCCCCGACCTGCAGGTGATCGAAACCATCGGCGAGGACATCGAGCGGGTGCTGCAGGGGGTCGAGGGTACCCGCGCTGTCTACTCGGAACGCACTGCCAGCGCCCGCTACATCGATGTCGAAATCAGCCGCCATGCACTGACCCGCTATTCCACCACGGTGGACGAGATCCAGGAAGTCATCAATACCGCCGTCGGAGGCAGCAACGTCATGTGGACCGTCGAGGGGCGGGAGCGTTACCCCGTGAACCTGCGCTATCCCCGTCATGTGCGTGACTCGGTGGAAAAGCTCCGCGACCTGCCCATCGTCACCGCCAGCCAGGAGGAATTCCAGTTGCGCGATGTGGCGGAGGTCCGCGTGGTCGATGGACCTCCGGTGATCCGCAGCGAGGATGCACGCCTGAACGGGCGGGTGTATGTCACCCTTGAGGACCACGACCTGGGTTCCTATATTGCTGCAGCGCGGCAGGCGGTAGCGGAGCAGGTCACTCTGCCCGCGGGTTACACGCTGACATGGGCGGGACAATACGAATACATGCAACGGGCCGGGCAGCGTATGGCCTTGATCATACCGCTTACACTGGCAATCATCCTGGTGCTGCTATACCTGAGCTTCCGTAACTTCACCCAGTCCCTGCTGGTGATGGCTGCTGTGCCACTGTCGCTGGTAGGTGGAGTCTGGCTCGTCTATTTTCTGGGCTACGAGCTTTCGGTGGCCGTGGCCGTGGGGTTCATTGCCCTCGCCGGGGTGGCGGCGGAATTTGGCGTGGTGATGATGGTCTACCTGGACGAGGCCGTGAAACGTCATCGCCCCGGTACCCGGCAGGAATTGCGCGCCGCAGTCATCGAGGGTGCCGTGCAGCGCGTGCGTCCCAAGGCGATGACTGCCGCCGTGATTATCGCCGGTCTGCTGCCGATCATGCTGGGGGGCGGCACCGGGTCCGAGGTGATGCGCCGCATCGCGGCACCGCTGGTGGGCGGCATGGTCACTGCACCACTGGTCTCAATGCTGCTGATCCCGGTGCTCTACCTTTGGTGGAAAGAACGCGGGCTGAGCAGGACCTGAAGGTTTGCTGTGACGCGGTGGCGTCACAGCAACCGGATTCAACTACCGCCTGCGCCCTTCTCTGCCGCCTTGTCGGCTGGCTGCTGTGCGGCCACACCTTCACCCAGCGCCTTCTTTATCGCGGCATTGAAGACGTTCAGTGGCTGCGCACCGACGACCACATCCCCGGTGATCTTGTCGCTGGCAGTCTTGCCGATGATAAAACTGGGGGTGCCGGTCAGGCGAACCGCGCCGGCATCCCTGGCATCCTGGTCAATGTCAGCCAGGTGTCTGTCACTGGCCATGCATGCCTTGAATGACTCGACGTCCACACCCACGCTGGCGGCGTGCCCGGGCAGATGCTCCTCAGCGATTGTTTTCGGGTTCTTGAATAACTCTTCACGCATCTCCCAGAACTTGCCCTGTTCGCCTGCACAGTGGGCGGACTGTGCTGCCTTTTTCGCATCCTTGTGAAAGGGCAGCGGCAGGTTGAGCGCCACCCAGCGCACCTTGCCCGTGTCGATGTAGTCCCGTTTCAGGTAGGGGAAGGTCGTCTTGGTGAAACGCAGGCAGTAGGGACACTGGTAATCGGTAAACTCGACGACAGTAACCGGGGCGGATGCACTGCCCATCACGGGTTTATTGGCAATCGCCACCGTTGCCGTTTTCGGTCTGGCGGGACGTTGCTGACCCCCGGCCAGGCCCTGCTTCTCTATCTTCTCGAGTACCTGGCGGATCGCCTTCAGTTCTTCAAGGATTGCAGCATCAACCGGATTACTGTCGCCGGCCTGCGTCCCGGTCATCGCCCCGCCCGGATCTGCCGCAACGGCGCCCTGCGGGACCAGCGTGATGAGCATGGCGGCCAACAGGCAGCGCCAGCGTGAAATTGTCATTATCTGTGTATTTATCTGCATCGTTAGTTACCTGTGACCGGGTGGTGTGATCTTCATCCCCTCCTACATACACCGGCAACAACGGTGGACCACTTCATGTCGGCGAATTGCTGCTGCGGCTTGCCAGGGTGGGGCATGGAGTTGTTATATGCGTGTTTCTCCGTCGCAAGAGTATAACCCGCATGAACCGGAAACAGCTATAAAACCAGCGATTTTTTGGTATGCCCGCCCACCGGGCAGGAGCCCGGCAGGGTTCGTATAACGCATCCGCTATTCCCGAAGCTGCTGATCGGCAAACGGGTCAAACCGGTAGTAAATATCGTGGCGAATCGGCGGCAGTGACTGCAGGTAGGTCGCAAGGGCCTGCCTGTCCGCCGCGGTCAGCGACATGCTGCTGCTACCCAGCACTTCGGCCATGAGCGGTCCGGTATAGGCGCCATCAGGCAGCCGGCCTGATGACAGGAATGTGCGCTGCTCTGCAGGACTCCAGTCGCCGATACCGGTTTTCCTGTCCTGCGTGATATTGGGCACCATACGGCCCTCAGGACCGTTGCGCGTTCCGGCCAGGTAGCGGTTGCCGCGCATACCGCCAAGCAGGCCACGCGGTGTGTGGCACTCGCCGCAATGGCCCAGCGCCTGCGCAAGGTAGGCGCCACGATTCCAGTCATCGGAACGCCCGGGGTCGTATTGATACCTGCCAGGGACG
>JASFOC010000457.1:0-3116 GCA_050116715.1 Gammaproteobacteria bacterium | reverse complement strand
ATCCCGAACTCGGAAGTGAAACTGCTTAGCGCCGATGATAGTGTGGGGTTTCCCCATGTGAAAGTAGGTCACTGCCAGGCTTTTAATCCAAACCTCCAGCATCTCCAAGTGCTGGAGGTTTTTTTTTGGTGGGCACAGTCACCCCCGGCAGAGAGCACTGATGCATGGTTTCGCAGGTGGTCACGGCTGTCGCGGGCGCACTAATCAAAATCTAACAATTCCGGAACATGATCCCCTAGCTGCAAAGCTCGTGTTACCTTTGATCTATATTTCCTGCCTGGTGTAAACACATGACCGCTTCCCGCATAACTCTGATAGAAGATGAGGAGGATATTCGTCACCTTGTGCTCTACAACCTGAAAAAGGATGGCTATGACGCCAATGGATTCGAGTCCGGGGAAGAAGGGCTGACAGAAATTCGAAAGAAACATCCTGATCTGGTATTGCTGGACCTGATGCTACCCGGTATTGACGGCATGGAGGTTTGCCGGCGGCTCAAGCGGGATGCCGATACCAGGGATATTCCTGTCATTATTATCTCGGCAAAAGGTGATGAATCCGACATCGTTGCAGGACTTGAACTCGGCGCGGATGACTATCTCGCCAAACCGTTCAGCCCGAAGATTCTGCTGGCGAGGATACGCACGGTGTTGCGTCGCTTCAGCCAGCCGCTGCCCGACGAAAGCACTTCCGTACACATCGACGGGCTGCTCCTTGAACCACGCAAGTTCGCCGCCACGCTGGATGACAAGCCTCTGGGTCTGACTGCAGGCGAATATCGCCTGCTGCATTTCCTGGCCAGCCACCGTGGCTGGGTATTTACCCGCTACCAGATCGTGGACGCAATCCGGGGTGAGGGTTACGTGGTTACGGAACGCGCAATCGACGTGCAGGTTGCGGGTTTGCGCAAGAAGCTCGGGGACTATGGAAACTACATAGAGACGGTTCGAGGCGTAGGGTACCGGTTCCGGGACGCATGAAACCCGTCGGGACACGTAAATACTCCCTCTGGTTGTATTACGGCCTCTCGATTGCGATCGTACTTGCGGCATTGCTGTCGGTGACCTGGTATGTCGCCGACCGTTTCCGCACCTTCTTCGTGGACCACCAGCGCACGACCCTGGAAGAACGCGCCCGCGGCCTGGTGCGCGATATTCAGGATGATCCGGACTATCCCGCACATATCACGGATTACTGCATTCGCTACAAGCACACGGAGCCACGGCTGCGGGTGACGATCATCGACGATGCTGGCGTTGTATTGTGCGACTCCGCGGCGGATGCGACGCATATGGAGAATCACGGTCATCGTCCTGAAGTTCAGGAAGCAGTTGATGAAGGTGCCGGATCGATAATCCGCTTCAGTACCACCGTCAGGTCCCAGTTGCTGTACGTGGCGGTTCCCCTGGAAATGTCGGGGGATGATCCCTGGGTGGTACGGACAGCAATCCCGCTCGCATCGATCGACGGCCTGTTGCGCGAAGTGTTTCAGAAGCTGCTTGCCGTTACGATGCTGCTGTGTGCGGCAGTTTCCCTGGTCGGTGTTTTTATTTTCCGCAAGATCAACCCGCCGCTGTACGAGATTCGTCGCGGCGCTGAACGTTTCGCGCACGGCCGTTTCGAACGCAAGTTACCGGATTACCAGGTTAGGGAAATTGACGAACTGGCGAAAACACTGAACCGGATGGCAACCCAGCTGGAAGGTCTGGAAAAGCTGCGCAGGGAGTTTGTCGCCAACGTGTCCCACGAACTGAAGACACCGGTCACCACAATCAAGGGATTTACCGAGACCCTGATCGAGGGAGCCAAGGATGACCCGGATGATCTCGACAGGTTCCTTGAGATTATCTCCCGGCAAACCGATCGCCTTGCCGCGATTATCGACGACCTGTTGACGCTGTCCAGGCTTGAAAGCGCGCCCCGCAGCGAGGTGCTCGCGCTGGACTGGCATGATCTCTGCCACATTCTTAATTCCTGCGAGGAGATCTGCCATGCGCGCGCGGAAGAAAAGCAGATCAGGATCCATGTGAAGTGCGACAGGCCGACGCCGGTTCTGGTCGACAATTCGCTGCTGACACAGGCCATTGTCAACCTGGTCGACAATGCCATCAAGTACAGCCGGGAACGGACCAGTGTCACCCTGCAGGCATCGATGGATGCAAACCATATCCTGATTACCGTCACGGACGAGGGGCCGGGTATACAGGATATCCACCTGCCACGGCTGTTTGAGCGGTTTTACCGGGCCGACAAGGCGCGCAGCCGCAAGCTCGGCGGAACCGGGCTCGGGCTGGCGATCGTCAAGCATATCGCCAACGTCCACCAGGGCGAGGTCGACGTGATCAGCAAGGTCGGTACCGGCAGCACCTTTATAATCCGTCTTCCCAGGCAGGAGTGAAGCTGAACAGGGCGAAGCGGGTGAATGCAATCCTCTTGTGTCGCTAACACTAGGTTAACAAGGCGGCCGTAGCATCTGCTCCAGATTCAATCATCAATGGAGCAGAATATGTTTGAAAAATCCCGTGTTTGCAAGGGCTTGTTGATTTCCATCGGGCTGGCTGCAGCCGTTGTTCAGTCCGGTGTGGCGAGTGCCCGCGACCAGATCCAGGTCGTCGGCTCATCAACCGTCTATCCATTTTCAACCATTGTTGCCGAACGCTTCGGAAACAAGGGTGATTTCAAGACACCCGTTATCGAGAGCACCGGTACCGGTGGTGGCATGAAACTCTTCTGCCAGGGCGTCGGCAGCAATAATCCGGACATCTCGAACGCATCGCGTGCCATCAAGTCATCCGAGTGGGACAACTGCCAGAAAGCGGGCGTGACCGAGATCATCGAGGTGGCCTTCGGCAATGACGGCATCGCATTCGCCAACAGCGTGAAGGGCCCCAAGCTCAACCTGACCCGCGAGCAACTCTGGATGGCGCTGGCCGAACATGGTCCGAAGCCGGAAAAATGGAACGAGGTCGATCCGTCACTTCCTGATGCCGAGATTACCGTCCTGGTACCACCCCCGACATCCGGTACCCGCGATGCGTGGAATTCACTGGTGATGAAGAAGGGCTGCCCGGCAGAGGTCAAGGAAAAGAACAAAAAGGATTGCGAGATCGGAAGAG
>JASFOC010000456.1:0-3120 GCA_050116715.1 Gammaproteobacteria bacterium | reverse complement strand
TGGTCGTGACCGGCGAGGACCTGCTGGAAATCGGTGACCCGGCAGCGCTGGAGGTCGCGGTGGACGTACTGTCCGCGGATGCCGTGCGTATCCGGCCCGGCGGCGCAGTGGAGCTGCAGCGCTGGGGCGGTGAGCAGCCGCTGGAGGGCGTGGTGCGCATCGTGGAACCGAGCGGGTTCACCAAGATCTCCGCACTGGGCGTGGAGGAACAGCGCGTCTGGGTGATCGCCGACATCATCTCGCCGCGCGAGTTGTGGCAGCAGCTCGGTGACGGTTACCGTGTCGAGGCGCACTTCATTCTCTGGGAAGGCGAGGACGTGCTGCAGCTTCCCGCCAGTGCGCTGTTCCGGCATGCGGGCGGCTGGGCGGCGTTCGCCATCCGGGACGGCAAGGCACGCCGCGTGGATGTGGAAATCGGCCACAGCAACGGCCTCGTTACCGAGGTCCTCTCCGGCATTGCGGCCGGTGAGATCGTTATCGTGCACCCCGATGACCGCATCGCGGATGGCGTGCGGGTGGACCTGCAGTAGCGGCATCCCGGGAGAGGAGGACATGTACCGGCACACAACACCACAGTCTGCAGGCGGGAGCCGGCCGCGATGAGCGGCGCTGGCGGCTGGGGTTGTCCGCACGAGGTCCGCGGCACGTGCCAGCGGGTCAAGGGCCGCCCCTGCGATCCCGGCATGAAGGGCTGCGTCCTCTATGGTCGCTTCGAATTCAGCAATCCCGAGAAGAACCGTCCTGCCCGGCGGGATCGCAGCGGTGCGCGTATTCCCGGCAAGGAAAAGGATTGATGCCGGGGGGCGGCGATCCTGCAGTCGTTGCAGTCGCGGGGATGCAGTCGTGACCGCGCTGGTGAGGCGCTTCATCAAGACCGGTATCGGGTTTCTTGCCGCCGGCCTGCTGCTCGGCCTGTTCATGCTGGTGCGCCGTGAACTGTTCGGTGCCTGGCCCGGGGCCTACCTCGTCTCCGCACACACCCATGTCGTGTTTGTGGGTTTCGTGATGTTCATGATCCTCGGTGTCGCACTGTGGCTGTTTCCGAAACCGCTGGCGCACGACCCGCGTTATCGCACCTCGCTGATCGTGACTGTTTACTGGCTGCTGTTATGCGGCACCTTGCTGCGTGTGAGCGCCGAGCTGGCACGCGCCTGGAGTGATCTGTCGCTGCTGGCCTGGCCGGTGCTACTTGGCGGCATTGCCCAGGTCGCGGGTCTGCTGCTGTATGTCTGGACCATGTGGTACCGGATCCGTCCGAGCGCACGGCAGCTGCGCGAGGGGCGGCAGGATGAACCGGACTGAGGTGTTCCCGCTGCTGCAAGCCGGGCTGGCCACATCTTTCCAGGTAAAAAGTTAAACAATAGTATAATTATGCTACACTATGATGCATGTATGGCTGTTAAATTAAACTAAAGTTTAATGTCAAAACATATCAAGACATTAATAAACCAGCTGGTTTCTGCCGCAAAGGCGCGTGGCCTGACCCAGGCCCAGCTTGCGGAAATGGCCGGTATGACGGCGGTAGGCCTGAGCAAGGCCAAGACCCGCGGAGATATTCGCGCTTCCAGCCTGGCGGCGTTAGGCACCCAACTGGATCTGGAACTGGTATTTATTCCGCGTCGATCCAGCGAAAAGGCGGCCGAGGCCATCAAGTCCGGGACCTTCTTCCGTGCTTCCGGCGCCCCGCATCCCGCTGAGCCGAAGCGCGGGAAAGTGTAGTCATGGCGCGTAACCGGCATGCCGTGATCTGGACCCGCCTGTCCGGGTCGCCGGAAAAGATGGGGGACCTGGTGCTGGACGGTGAACAGGCTGCCTTTACCTACACGCAGGAATACCTGGCATCCGGCCGTCCCGGCTTCTGCCTGCTGGGGGACGGCGCAATCTGGGGGACGGACAGCATCACCTATCCCGTTAGCGAACGCATCCCCGTCTTTCCCCGGCTGCTCAGCCTGGTTCCGGGAAACAATCCCCGCAACCTGCAGCGCCGCCATTACCTCGATATCCTGCGTGCGAGGTCGGGCAGGGAACCGCCTCCCGGACTGGATACGGAATGGCAATTACTGGTGATGGGCGGGCATGGCGGGATCGGGCACGTCGATGTATTTGCCGACGATATCGTTGCCGAAGCCTGGTATCGCTCTGCGACCGCCTTGCACGATGCTGCTGCAATGGATAGGGACACCACCCGGCAGGGCGGCCTTTCGGCAAACAGCCGTTCCCAGTTGTGGCGCATGCTCAAGCGCAATGTGCTGGACGAAAATCTCGACTTCGACCCGCAGGTGGTCGAGGAAGCGCTGGGACCCACACCCTCCGTTGGCGGCATGATTCCAAAGCTGCTGGTGGCCATGGCACCGGACGCCGCTCACCCGGATATTCATCCGCCCGGAACGCAGCACATGCGCGACGTCGTGCTGAAGATCGAGCCCCCGGAATATCACGGCCTGCTCGATCTTGAAGCATTGTGCCTGGCGGTGCATCGCGAGGCAGGGTTCGAGGTGCCGGCCTGGCATCGCTACGACGCCGACGGACTGCATTTCCTGGCGGTGGAACGCTTTGACCAGGCAGACGAAAAACCCGTCCCGATGGAATCCCTGTTCTCGGTGATTGCGACCGGTGATCACCTGTTCCGCGAGACCGGCGACCTGCTGCTGGAAGAACTCGGGGATATCCTGGCGCGCCTGGGCCAGGTGGCAGTGCTGGAAAAAGATACCGGGGAACTGCTTTACCGCAGGCTGTTGCTGGCGCTGCTGACCGGGAACGGCGACCTCCACCTGGACAACCTGGCACTGCTGGGCGGGCTGTCAGGCTGCCGCCTGGCGCCGGTCTATGACCCGGCACCCATGCGGGCCTGGCCGCGGCATAACCTGGTGAGCGCGATTCCATTCGACCCGTCCGGATACGAGGACCATGGCGCTTTCTACGTCGACCTTGGAAAATCCTTCGGGCTGCCGGCAGGCCGGGTACAGCAGTGCATCCGGCATGCCCTCGATGCGACGGCAGCCTATGCCGAACGCGTGATGGAAATGGGGCGAGTGCCCTTGCAGCAGCGCCAGCAACTGGTGGCGATTGTGCAGCAGGAACGGCTGCTGCTGGAAAAACACAGTCACTAGTTGCGGATCG
>JASFOC010000455.1:0-3128 GCA_050116715.1 Gammaproteobacteria bacterium | reverse complement strand
GTGCACGGGCAGCAGCTCGACCGCGGTGATCCCGAGTTCCCCGAGGTAACTTACGACATCCTGGGCGGCAAGCCCCCCGAAGGTGCCCCGCGCCGTTTCATCCACCCCGGGATGGCGCATGCTGAAACCGCGCACATGCATCTCGTAGAGGATGGTTTCATGCCAACGCCGTGCCGGGGACCGGTCAAGCCCCCAGGTGAATGCCGGGTCGATCACCTGGGACTTGGGCATGAAAGCGGCACTGTCGCGGGTATCGAATGACAGGTCCATCTGTTCGTGGCCCACGACATAGCCGAATAACGCGTCATTCCAGCGAAATGTCCCGACCAGGGATTTGGCATACGGGTCCAGCAGCAACTTGTTGTGATTGAAGCGGTGCCCCGCTTCGGGCTGGTACGGACCGTAGACACGGTAGCCGTAGAGTTGTCCGGCACGCACTTCGGGGAGGTAGCCGTGCCAGATTTCATGGGTGTATTCGGGTAGTGGTATGCGTTCCAGCTCGCGCTTTCCGGTGGTGTCGAACAGGCACAGTTCGACGCGTTCGGCGTACGCGGAAAACAGGGCAAAGTTGGTTCCCGAACCATCCCAGGTAGCACCCAGCGGGTAAGGTAGTCCGGGCCAGATACGGCGTGTCTGTTTCATCGAGTGCCTGCCTTGCTGAATATCGGACCCGGCCAGTTCGCTGGTGGCAAAACCCGCCACCGGCAGCCATTCCGTAGTGGAAGATTATTTCCATGGCAACTGAGCGAGCATTGAAATATTTCAATGTGATGCAGACTGTTGCCACCTAGGGTGGGCTGTGACATGGCAACCATCAATCGAAGGAGACCCGCTTATGCCAGCAGCATCGACAGGGCTGCGTACCGTTCCAGCCTGCCCGCTTGCCAGAGCCTGCCTGCTTTTTCTATGCCTGGCCATCGCCGGCAGTGCCTGGGGCAATACCGCCATTTCCGACACGGATGTCTCAGACAAGATTGAAGAGGAATTGCTTGACGACCCGGCCGTCATGACCGATTCCATCGATATCGAGACCAACCAGGGGATCGTGACCCTGACCGGCAGTGTATCCAGTATCCTGGCCATGGAACGTGCCGCGCGGATTGCCGAAACGGTTCGCGGAGTACGCGCAGTGGTCAACCGCCTCGAGGTAATCCCGGTTTCGGCAAAATCAGCAGAGGCGCTGCACAGGGATATTGTGATGGCGCTGGCCTTCGATCCCGTGACGGAGTCATACGAGATCGAGACGAGCGTGGATGCACAGGGGCATGTCACGCTCACTGGCAGCGTCGATTCATGGGGGGAGCGCGACCTGGCCGAAACCGTGGTGAAGGGCGTCTCGGGTGTCACGGGCGTCAGCAACAATGTCGAGGTTATGTTCCGTGCGGAACGCCCGGACAATGAAATCACGCCGGAAATCCAGCGAAGAATGCACTGGGATACGCTGCTTGATGGCACCCAGGTCGATGTCCGCGTCAGGGACGGCATGGTGTTCCTGTCGGGTACCGTCGGCAGTGCCGCAGAGGTACGCCGCGCCGAACTGGATGCCATGGTCGGGGGCGTCGAGGCCGTCGACAGCTCGGGGCTGGTAGTTGCAAAGTGGGCCAGGGACGAGGAGATGCGCAACCAGAAATATCTGCCCAGGTCAGACTTCGCGATCCGGGCCGCGGTGCTGGACGCCCTGTCATACGATCCGCGCCTGGCTACCTTCGATATCGATGCGAAGGTCACCGCCGGCAAGGTCGTCCTGAAAGGCGTGGTCGACAATATTCAGGCCAGGCGCGCGGCGCAACAGGATGCCCGCAATACCGTCGGTGTGGTATGGGTTGAGAACCTCATCAAGATTCGTCCTGTCGCGCAGCTTGACACTGCCAGCATCGCGGAAAGTGTACGCGGCGAACTGCAGCGTAATCCCTTTACGGAAAACCATGATATCGAGGTCAGCGTGCGTAACGGGGTGGTGTATCTCGATGGCAGCGTGGAAACCAGTTTCGAAAAGGCGATAGCCGAGAACATCGCCTTTCGTGCCAGGGGTGTTACCCGGGTGCGCAATAACCTGGTTGTCGGTTACCCGGAAAACATCGGGTACAACCCCTACGTCTACCAGTGGTCGATCCATGACTACCCGTGGTATGACACCACGACCCTGACACTGGATAGCAACGACAAGCAGATTGCCCGGGAAATCCGGGACGAGCTGTTCTGGAGTCCCTTTGTCGACAGCGATGATGTCGCGGTAAGCGTGGAAGACGGTGTGGCCACGCTGACCGGAACAGTGGGCTCGTTGGGCGAATATCGCGCCGCGCGGGAAAACGCCTATGAAGGAGGGGCACTCAGGGTGCGCAACAGAATCCAGGTTGAATAATCCATCAGTCTGCCGTGCCGACCGCAGCGTTCCTGCGATCGGCGCCCCAACGCGAGGTAATGACAATGTTGAGAAGCATCGATGAAATAAGCGGTTATACAATCCTGGCACTGGATGGCGATATCGGTCGTTGCCAGGACTTCCTGTTTGACGACCGCAGCTGGGTGGTGCGCTACATGGTGGCGAGGACTGCCAGGTGGCTGCCGGGCCGCGAGGTGATCGTCTCCCCGGTTTTCCTGCAGGAACCGGACTGGAGCAGCCGGCAATTCCCGGTCAGGCTGACACGGGAGCAACTTGAACAGGCACCGCCGCTCGAGGAACATGCGCCGGTCTCCAGGCAGTACGAGATCGACTATCATCAGTATTTCGCGCTGCCCTTTTACTGGATCGGCAATGACCTGTGGGGAACCTACCCGGACCCTGCCGGGGTGATCCACCCCGTCGAGCGCATATCGCCACCCGCCAGTGAAGCGCAACCGGTCGAGGAAGGCCATCTGCGTTCTACCGCCGAGGTAACCGGCTACCATATTGCCACCACCACCGGCGACCTCGGTCATGTCGATGATTTCCTGGTCGACGACGAGACCTGGGCGCTGCGTTACCTGGTGGTGGATACCCACAACTGGCTGCCCGGTCGCAAGGTGCTTGTGTCACCCCGCTGGATCGATTCCATCCAGTGGGCCAACGAAAAGGTCTACGTGAACCTGGACAGCGAGGCCGTAAAGGACAGCCCGGAGTTCGACCCGTCACAGCCGGTAAACCGCCG
>JASFOC010000454.1:0-3144 GCA_050116715.1 Gammaproteobacteria bacterium | reverse complement strand
TCGGTATTGATGACGTCGATATCGCGCAGCGGATCGACACTGCCGCTGACATGCACGACGTTGTCATCATCGAAGCAGCGCACCACCATGCAGATCGCATCGGTCTCGCGAATGTTGGCAAGGAACTTGTTGCCCAGGCCCTCGCCCTTCGACGCACCGGCAACCAGCCCGGCGATGTCGACGAACTCCATGGTGGTGTTGATCACCTTCTGCGGCTTCACGATCGCCGCCAGCTGGTCGAGCCGCGGGTCCGGCACCGGCACGATGCCGACGTTGGGATCGATGGTGCAGAACGGGTAGTTTTCGGCCTGGATGCCGGCCTCCGTGAGGGCATTGAACAGGGTGGATTTGCCGACGTTGGGCAGGCCAACGATGCCGCATTTAACACTCATAATTCATTATCTCTTGGTGCCGGTATGCGGGAAATCTCCGCCATGTCCGGCTGCTGATTTTTGTGTCCGCACGCTGAGGCAAGGCACACCGTCAGGTCATACCCGGTCTGTTTTGTTGCCCCGTCGTTGCAGCCAGCCCGCAGTTTGGGCCGCGCCTGCGAAACCCAGGGAAACGGGAACCCCCGTCGACCATGCCATGCGGGGCTTCACCTTGCGCAACCCAACAACAGCAGCGTTCTTCAGCTCGCGGTGTGCAGTTCCTTCATGGCCGCGTCCAGGTTGCCGGAAATGATGTCCGGCAGCACACCGACCGCAGCCGCTATCGCCATGTCGATGGACGCACGCTCATCTCTTGAAGCGGCCTTCAGCACGTAACCCACCACGTCATCACGATGGCCGGGATGCCCGATGCCGATACGCAGGCGCAGGAAGTCCTTGCCACCCAGCGCGGGGATCAGGTCACGCAGGCCATTGTGCCCGCCATGACCGCCATCACGCTTCAGGCGGATGGTGCCAGGCGGCAGGTCCAGGTCATCATGGACCACCAGGATGCCGCTGCGGGGTATCTGGTAGAACCCGGCCAGCGCCGCCACCGGACGGCCACTGCGATTCATGAAGTCCTGCGGTTTTTGCAGGCGGCAATCGTTGCCGGCGATGTTGCAGCGCGCAACCTCGCTGCGGGTCTTGCTTTCGCTGCGGAACTGCACATCGCAGTCGCGGGCAACCGCGTCCACAAACCAGAACCCGGCATTATGCCGGGTCTGTTCGTACTTTGTACCGGGGTTACCCAGACCGGCGATAAGCTGTATGGCAGCCAAGGCCTGTCCAGCCGCCTAGCTTTCCTCGCCTTCGGCCTCGCCGGCTGCTTCGCCGCCCCCGGCCTCTTCCCCGGCCTCTTCCTCCGCTGCCTCGACGCGCTTGGCATGGATACTCGCGACGCTCTGATCATGATCCTCGCCACGCTCGAGTTCCAGCAGGGTGACCCCCTCGGGAACCTTGAGATCCGAAAGGTGGACGGTATCGCCGATATCCAGCGCAGACATGTCGACCTCGATGTATTCCGGCAGGTCTTTCGGGAAACATTCGATCTCGACCTCGGTCAATTCATGCATCACCAGACCGCCCGCCTTGACGCCGGGGCAGGTGTCCTCGCCGACGAAGTGCACCGGAACGTTGGTCCTGAGCTTTTCATCCGCGCTGACGCGCTGCAGGTCGACGTGCATGATGACGGGTTTGCTCGGGTGCCGTTGCAGATCGCGCAGGATCGCACTGGTGGTTGTACTGCCGAGCTTGATTGTCAGGATATGTGAATAGAACGCCTCGTGTTCGAGATTACGCAGCAGTTCGTTGTGCGACAGGGTCAGCGCCTCGGGATCCTTGGTACCACCATAGATAATGGCAGGGACCTTGCCCGCATGACGCAGGCGGCGGCTCGCACCCTTACCCATGTCAGTACGCGACTCTGCATTGAGTTCAAAACTAATAGCCATGTGACTTCTCCAGATTTAATGCACCTTGCGGTGCGGTGTTATCCCTCCCGCGACCAGGAGAGACAGTTGCAACCGAACGCCTGGGCGCCCGACTGCGTGAAACAGTTCAATCCATGTAAAGCGAACTGACCGACTCTTCCATGCTGATACGGCGCATGGTCTCGGCCAGCATGGTAGCGACGCTCAGTTGCCGGATGCGGCTGCACGCCCTGGCCTGCTCGCTCAGCGGGATGGTGTCGGTCACCACCAGCTCATCCAGTTCCGATGCCTCGATATTATCGACCGCACTGCCTGACAGCACCGGGTGGGTACAGTAGGCCAGTACCTGCGATGCGCCCTCGCGTTTCAGGGCCATTGCCGCCAGGCACAGGGTGCCAGCCGTGTCGACCAGGTCATCCACGAGGATGCAGGTACGTCCCTCGACCTCACCGATGATATTCATTACCCGGGCCTCGTTGGGTCGCGGCCGGCGCTTGTCGATGATTGCCAGTTCAGCGTCATCCAGGCGTTTTGCAATGGCGCGTGCCCGCACCACGCCGCCGACGTCGGGCGACACCACCACCATGCCCGGGTATTTCTGCCGCCAGATCTCGCCAAGCAGGATCGGTGAGGCATAGACATTGTCCACCGGGATATCGAAAAATCCCTGTATCTGGTCGGCATGCAGATCCACGGTCAGCACCCGGTCTGCCTTGACGTTGCCGATCATCTGCGCCACCACCTTGGCCGTGATTGGCACCCGGGCTGAGCGTGGCCGCCGGTCCTGCCTGGCATAGCCGAAATACGGGATCACCGCGGTAATCCGGTAAGCCGAGGAGCGCCGCAGTGCGTCGATCATCACCAGCAGTTCCATCAGGTTGTCGTTGGTCGGCGCACAGGTCGGCTGTACCACAAAAACGTCCTTGCCGCGGACGTTCTCCATTATCTCCACCTGGACTTCGCCGTCACTGAAACTGCTGACATGGGCCTTGCCGAGGTTCAACCGCAGGTGTCCAACGATATCTTCTGCCAGCTGCGGATTGGCATTGCCGGTAAACACCATCATCTGGCTTTCCTGTCTGCTGTCGCTGGCAACGTTCATCTGCTGACCTTCCTCGGACTGAACCCTGGAGTCATCATCCTGTTGTGTCCTGCCTGTAACCACCTGAATATGGCCGGGACGGCAGGATTACTCGTCGCTGCCGCGCCTCGCCCTGCGGGCCGGTGCCGCTGCGCGGCCCCGTTCTCTCGCGCTGCGCGCTCGAGTCGAACCTTAAGGTTCT
>JASFOC010000453.1:0-3148 GCA_050116715.1 Gammaproteobacteria bacterium | reverse complement strand
GCGCGCACCTCGATGCGGGTGGCCTGGTCATCAACATGGGCCTGGATGCCGAACAGCAGGCCGCACTGTACGATTTGCACCTGCTCACCGCCAAGCCGGTCATGTATGTCGCCAACGTCAAGGAGGACGGCTTCGAAAACAACCCCTACCTCGATGCGGTGATACAACGCGCGGAAGCAGAGGGCGGCCACCAGGTCGTTGCCGTGTGTGCTGCGATCGAGGCGGAGCTGGTGGAGCTGGATGCGGCGGAGCGCAAGGAATACCTGGACGAACTCGGTTTCGACGAACCGGGCCTGAACCGCGTTATCCGCGCCGGCTACCAGTTGCTGGGGCTGCAGACCTATTTCACGGCCGGTGTGAAGGAAGTGCGCGCCTGGACCACGCATATTGGTGCCACCGCACCGCAGGCGGCGGGAGAGATCCACACCGATTTCGAGAAGGGGTTCATCCGTGCCGAGGTTATCCATTTCGACGACTTTATCGCCTGCAACGGCGAGCACGGTGCCAAGGAGGCGGGCAAAATGCGCCTGGAAGGCAAGGACTACATCGTGCAGGATGGCGATGTCATGCACTTCCGATTCAACGTCTGACCGGGCCGCGGCAATGCGGGAATACTTGTCCCCGAACGCCAAAATCGGTAATCTAGCGCCCCCTCTCAATGGCTACGTAGCTCAGCTGGTTAGAGCACAGCACTCATAATGCTGGGGTCGGTGGTTCAAGTCCACCCGTAGCCACCATTCAAATTCAACGACTTATGTAACCGGCCCGGTGCCGATTTTTTTGCTGTAAGTGCTGTGGGTGGTGGGAAAGCCTGCATGAATAGCGCCTAGTGCAGTCCTGTTGCAATAATCTTCACGCCCCGACCGACCAGGAGCGTACCGAATACCAGCAAGAGAACGATCAGCGCTGTCACATTGTTTTCGATCAGCCAGCCCTTCCATTTGACAAACATACCCTCGACGCTTTGTCTTGCGATGAAATAGGCGGCTAAAGGCAGGGCCACACTCAGGCTGGCTATAGTTGTGAAGATAGATAAGGCAATAATCTGTGAATTCGGCGCCAGCATGGAAGAATCAATCGTTGCAGCACCGGCTGCCGTCAGCACCAGGTTTTTCGGATTTATGGCTGTAAACAAAAACCCCATTACCAGCGAATGAACTGTCCCGATTGTATCCAGACGGGCCAGCATTTCTGGCGCTGTCACTGGCTCATCCGGGCCGGGCCGTTGCTGCCACTGTTTCCAGGCCATTGCCCAAAGAAAAATACCAAGAATGATTCGAATCAGGCCGGACAGGGGGGTGGGCTCGCCACGTGTCGTTTCGATGCCTGGTAGAACAAAGACAGCAACTCCAACGGCAAGTATGCCGGCAATCCAACCCAGTAAAAACGCCGGGGCGTTAGTTCTTGCCTGCGGCGTCATCAACAAGATGATCACGGACGCGATCGGAAGCGGGCTAAGTGCAATACCAACGGCCATCGGAAGTGAGCCGCCAATGGCTTCTAATAACACGAAGTGCCCCCGAGTATATTCCGCATCTGGCTAATTTGCTGTGTTAGTTCCTGGTGATTTTAACCTGTCGGAAGAGCGTTGCTAGAATCAAACGCAGAGGGCTCCGGCCCCTTTATTTGCTGGCCAGGAAGCGGCCGGGCAGACGGGCGAAAGGGGCGAATAAATAGGTATACTGTCCCCGGAATTCTAGCCAGCCAAGCGCCACTGTTGAAGGCCGCTACTGATCAGGGCGACGCCCAGTATCACTCCAAGCAGAATGGCGGAGCCTGCGCTGCCCAAAACGATCAGCAGCACACCAAGTATGATGCTTGACCACAGTCCGATCTTGCGGAGCATGGGCGGGTTGACGATCCCTGCGTCGCGCAGGGCCGTAAGACCGGTTATGCCGCTGATGATGAGACCACCGCCAAGGATGACAGCCACGATCCACAAGGCCAGTCCTGGCCAGATCAGAATGACCACACCGGCGATCACCTGTACCCAGGGGGCGAAAACGCTGACCGGAATCCCCTCCTTACGTGCGGCGTTGACATAGAGCAGCGCCACGATGCCACTGGCCAGCATCACGCCGCCGAGTATCATGACCGCCAGGGTTCCGGTAAGGTAAGGCAGAATGATCGCTGCGACACCGAGCAGGATGCTGATGCCGGCACTGAATTTCGTGTAACTCACGGGCGTATCCTCGGGTAATCCGGAATTGATGCACAGGTAGATTATAGTAATTGACCTGAGGCGTGATGTCCTGTCGTATCGCAAATGCCTCGATCAGGAGCGAATCAGCTCCCATATCCAGCGCAATAAAAAACCGCCATACAGCGGATTATCTCCAGGCTGGAGTAGCAGCCGTCTTCCGTCTTTTAGTGTGTCAGGTGCAGTCTCAAACCATTGGCCCAGGCAGGCCGGAATCGAGCATTGTCAGGTATTACGTGAAGCGCCTGGTCGCATAAGGCACCGGTCATGCCAGGCCAATTGTCCTGTTTGGAAACAGATTTTCCAGCATTCATATTATGTGCTGGCGGTCTTATCAATCATTCTCCTGGCGAGGCGTTCGCTCTCCACCGAACAGGCGGTTGAATTCATCCTCCATTACTTCGAGGTCTTCAACTTCTATGCCATCTGCTTGCAGTTCTGACCAGACCGTATCCATTGCAACCAGCCTCCTGATGCCAGTGTTCCAACAATGGGTCAATGATCCCGTTTCCGGTTAGCTATGTCACTTGTACTTATGGCCAATGTAGCAGGAGCAGTCGCATGAGGCTGGATATTGATACGAGTCTGTATCCATATCTGTAGTGTGTTGCTGTGGCAGTTCAGGCTGTTTGATCGGAGTTCACAATCAAAAATATACGGGTTGAATCAGGCGAGGGGAGTGGCTGAGAAGCGAAATGAACGGTGGCGCCAGTTGCGGGGTTTTCTTTTGCCAGGGGATACCCGGAACCGGCTGAAAATGACATTCTCCGCACAGCAGCGCAAGTCGCAGCAGCAAAGGACGTTCAACCGGGGGCAATCTCTGCGCACACTTTCGGCCGGATGCGTCATGGATAGACTGGCACCGAATGACCGGTCACTGGTTAAAATTCCACGGGGGTTGTGGTGCATAGCCACCTATGGCGTACGGTGTTACCAGTACGCCATCCT
>JASFOC010000452.1:0-3160 GCA_050116715.1 Gammaproteobacteria bacterium | reverse complement strand
TCGCCCACAAGGAAATCGATCTCAAGAACTGGCGCGGCAATCTGAAAAATTCCGGTTTCCTGCCGGAGGAGCGGGCATGGATGGATCAGTTGTTCGGTGCCGGCGGTTTCGTCGACACCTTTCGGGAAGTGAACCAGGCGCCTGACCAGTACACCTGGTGGTCAAACCGGGGCCAGGCCTGGGCAAAAAACGTCGGCTGGCGCATCGACTACCAGGTGGGCACTCCCGGCATTGCTGCGAGGGTGCAGCGCGCCCGGATCTACAAGGACAAGCGGTTTTCCGACCATGCGCCGCTGATTATGGATTACGACTACCCTTTTTAGACTCGCCAGGGGTTGTTTGCGTTGCCAGGGTCGCGGTTGGGGGCATTTCGGCGAGCATCAGCAAACGATCCTCGAGTGAAGTATTATCCAGCCGCCGGTCGCTGACTTGTCGCCGCCGGTCACTGAAAACGACAACGCCACTGCTGTCCCTCAGCGGAAACGCCGGGTGCGAACCCCAGCGGCGCTTGCCTCTTGTGCGTTTGACTTGCATACAGCCTCTTTACCCTATGGTCACTGAACCAAGTCTAGTTTATCCATCACTGATAGCCATAAAAACCACGTGTACTGTAGGGCGGTTTTCTGTGGCGGCGTTCCTGGCAGGATCGAAAAGTATTATTTTTTACAGCAGGATACTTCACAACAGCGGCTGGCTTGCTGCGCCCTGCAACGCGGGCTATTGCCCAGGTCCCGGTTCAGTCGCTGCGGGGTTGTCTGTCTGCGAGTCCTGTTCCTGTCGCAGCAGGTACAGCACCAGCAGGATTGCCGGAACGCCAAGCAGTCCGGCATAGAGAAAGAAGCTGGTGTAGCCCGTGATATCAACCATCCAGCCGGCAAAGCCGCCGATGAACTTTGCCGGCAAGGTCATGAGTGAACTGAACAAGGCGTACTGGGTCGCGGTGTAGGCGGTATTGGTCAGGCTGGAAAGGTAGGCAATGAATGCCGATGTGGCGAAGCCACCACTGAGATTGTCTGCGCTGACCACAACCGCCAGGGTTGCCAGCCGGGGTTCATTGACGGCAAGCCAGGCGAACAGCAGGTTGGTTGCGGCAACGAGAATGGCGCCGGCCAGCAATGGCCGCATGATGCCGTAGCGGACTACGAGTATCCCGCCCAGTGCCGCACCGGCTATGGTCATGAAGAAACCGAAGACCTTGGTGACATTTGCAATATCATCCAGGCCGAAGCCCAGGTCGATATAAAACGGGTTCGCCATGACACCCATGGTGATGTCGCTGAGTTTGTAGGTGCCGACCAGCAGCAGAATGAACACCGCCAGGCTGCCATTGCGCTGAAAGAATTCCACGAAGGGGCTGACGACTGCATCCGAGAACCAGGCGACCAGTCGCGCCAGGCTTCCGGCCTTGCCGTACACGCCCGCGGATGTCTCCAGCCTGGCCTCCAGGGACTGTACGCGTGTGTCGGTGAGGTGCTGCGGTTCCCTTATGATCAGGGTTGTCAGCATGCCCACACACATCAGGCTGCCCATGACAAGGTATGTCAGGGACCAGGTCGTGATGTTCGCCAGGTGCAGTGCCCCGGCACCGGCCGTGAGCAATGCCAGCCGGTAACCCAGTACATAGGCGGCGGCCATGGCTCCCTGCAGGTTGCGCTGCACGGCCTCAATCCGCCAGGCATCAATGGTGATATCCTGGGTGGCAGAGCCGAATGCGACCAGCAGCGCGAACAGGGCGAGGCGTGTGAGTTCGGTCCCGGGTGCAGTGAGTGACATGCCGGTCAGTCCGATGGCGATGGTCAGTTGCGCTGCGAGCATCCAGCCGCGGCGTTTCCCGAAGATGCGGGTCAGTGGCGGGAGCGGCAACCGGTCGATGACCGGCGCCCAGAAGACCTTGATTGAATAGGTGATGCCGATCCAGCTGAAGAAGCCGATCGTGGTACGGTCGACACCTGCAGTGCTCAGCCATGCAGACAAGGTGGAAAATACCAGTAGAAATGGCAGGCCTGCGGAAAATCCCAGAAATACCATCCCGGCTATGCGCGGCTGCAGGTAGACCGCAATGGCTGCACGCCAGCTGCCTGTGCCGGCTTTGTCGGTACCGCTGATACTGCCTCCCGCTATTTTGTGTCGCAGCCGTCAGGCTGCTGTATGCAAGGCATAACCCGGGTCAGACAGACGCAGCTGGTGGCATGCGGGATGGTAATCAACGCGTGTAGAAGTCCTGGCTGAATTCGACAGCGAAGAAGTCCCGTTCTCCCTCCGGGCGGACGCGTACACTGAATTTCAGTGTTTCCTCATTGGCGACGCCAAACTCGCCAATATAGTAAATCGCATTACCCTCCCGGATTTCGCGCATGCTGATATCGCGATACTGGCCGGCAAGGTTCTTGGCGGAGGCCTCTACCCGGGCATGTACCGGTTGACCGGGGCTACCAAGGACCTTCTTCAAAATGGTGATATTGAGCATGCCCAGATTCTGGCTGCGGGTGATATGGTAGTCGCGGGCAACCGCGGGAGGCAGCATGTCGGTAGCAAGTGCGTTGTAATGGATGACATAGTCTCCGACGTCCTTTGAGTTTTCAGCCAGGACGGTGATTGGAGACAGTAGCATCAGCAGCAAAAACCATGGAGCCAGAAAGTATTTTGGATGCATTATATTTCCTCCGTTTTGATCATTATTAACGATATCCTGATTTCAGATTATTCCAGACAGCGCGACTTCTTCATAGTAGCTCTGAAGCCCGGCGTATTCAGGGCGATCATACAGGTATTAACGGCCCCTGGCAGAAGGTTGACCCTGCCTGTCCCTGCCTGCGGGTTCGGCCTGGATACCGGCCGGTAACTGCCGGGGGCGCTGAATGCGAACCCGCTTGGCGCGGCTGCTTTCACCCGAGAGCAGCAGGACCTGGCGGGCTGGCACCCCGAAGTGTTTTGCCAGCAGGCGGATAAGGTGGTTATTGGCCTTGCCATCGACGGGCGGTGCCGTCAGCCGGATCTTCAGGCGATCGCCATGGGTGCCACCCAGCGAGTCGGTCGAGGCCCTGGGCTGGATATGAACGGCCAGCAGCAGGTCCTCTCCGTCCCACTGGTACCAGGGCGCAGCCAATGCCTGCTGCACTACCCGCCAGTCATAATGCCGGTGTCATGCCGGCACGGGATA
>JASFOC010000451.1:0-3165 GCA_050116715.1 Gammaproteobacteria bacterium | reverse complement strand
AGTGAACGCCATGGCGATGCGATGGTCGCCGTGACTGTCGACACTGCCGCCGCCAGGGGTACCGCCCTCAATCTGCATACCGTCGGCAGTCGCGACGGCATCAATGCCCAGTATGTTCAGGCCATCGGCCATGACCTGGATACGATCGCTTTCCTTGACGCGCAGTTCCTCTGCACCGCGCAGCACGGTCCTGCCCTGCGCGCAGGCCGCCGCGACAAAGATCACGGGGAATTCATCGATCGCCAGCGGCACGAGTTCGGGCGGAATATCGATCCCGCGCAGGGACGCGGAGCGGACACGCAGGTCGGCAACCGGTTCACCGCCGACATCTCGTGCATTGCTGACCACGATATCAGCGCCCATGCGCTGCAGGATATCGATGACGCCGGTGCGCGTCGGATTCATGCCCACGTGTTCGAGCAACAGGTCGGAACCGGGTGCGATACTCGCCCCGACCAGAAAAAAAGCCGCCGAGGAAATATCAGCCGGAATATCGATTTCAATACCATGCAGCACATGCCCGCCGTCCAGGCAGACGCGCCCGGGCTCACGCCGCACGGGATAACCCATACCTGCCAGCATGCGTTCGGTGTGGTCGCGGGTGGGTGCCGGTTCCCGGACACAGGTGGTCCCGGTGGCGTACAGGCCGGCCAGCAGAACACTGGATTTTACCTGTGCACTGGCAACCGGCATATCATAGTCAATGCCCTGCAGCGTTGCGCCGCCATGCACCTGCAGTGGTGCCGTCCCGGCCGGTGTTGCATCGATACGCGCCCCCATGGCGGTCAATGGCTGCACTACCCGCTGCATGGGCCGACCCGACAGGGAGGCGTCCCCGGTCAGGGTGGTCGCGAATGCCTGGCCGGCGAGCAGCCCCGACATCAGCCGCATGGAGGTTCCGGAATTACCCAGGTACAGCGCCTCGGCGGGTGCAGTCAGGCCATGCAGACCCACACCCTGGATACGCACCCTGCCTGCCTGCGGTCCCTCGATGTTGACGCCCATGGCGCGGAACGCCGCGAGCGTTGCAAGGCTGTCCTCGCCTTCCAGAAAACCGCTGACCCGGGTTTCCCCCTCGGCCAGCGAACCCAGCATGATGGAGCGGTGTGAAATCGACTTGTCGCCGGGCACCCGCAGACGACCGCTCAAACGGCCACCGGGGGTTACCTGAAAACGCAGTTCACTCATGAGCATGCACCGGGTGAATCACTTGTGTACAAAGCGGTCGCGCGCCGCCTTGGCATCAGCAAAGATCTGCAGCAAGCGGTCACCATCGCGCGCCTCCACGGCACGGTCCAGCGCCTGCAGATCACCGATAAAGCGCTCGATCATCTGCTGGATTGCCTGCCCGTTGGCAAGGCAGATATCGCGCCACATCACGGGATCACTGGAGGCGATCCGGGTGAAGTCCCGAAACCCGCCGGCAGCGTATTCGAAAATTTCGGCCTTGTCGTGCAGCCGTGCCAGGCTCTCCACCAGGGTAAATGCCAGCACATGCGGCAGGTGACTGGTCGCCGCAAGCACCTCGTCATGGTGCACGGGATCCATGTCCACCACCTCGGCGCCGGTGGCCTCCCACATGCTGCGCACCTGTCCAAGGGCAGCAGCAGCAGTGTCCTGCAATGGCGTGAGGATGACACGGCGATTTCGATACAGGCCGGGCAGCGAGGCCGCCACGCCGCTCTGCTCGATACCTGCGATCGGGTGCCCGGGCACGAAATTCGCCGGCACCTCGCCGAAGGCACGGCGTGCCGCCTCAATGACGCTGACCTTGGCGCTGCCGGCATCGGTCAGTACGGCGTCATCGGCGAGATGACCGCGAATCGCGCAAAACACCGGCTCCATCGCGCCCAGCGGCACCGCGACCAGCACCATGTCAGCACCGGCAACCGCCCGGGCAGGATCGCAATCATAGCTGTCTATAACACCCAGTTCGACGGCATGCCGGAGATTCTCCGGGTTACGTCCCGCACCCACCACTGTCTTGCAGTAGCCCGCCTCGCGCAACGCCCGCGCCAGCGAACCGCCGATCAGGCCGACCCCGATAATGCACAGTCGCTCGATCATGCCAGCACCTTTTCCAGCGCGGCCAGGAAGCGGGCATTTTCATCCGTGCTGCCGATTGTCACGCGCAGATGCTGCGGCATGCCGTAGTTCGCCACCGGGCGCACGATAACGCCTTCCCGCAACAGGGCGTTGTAGACATCAATCGCGGAGCGTCCCGTATCCACGGCCAGGAAATTGCCGGCCGACTCGATACTGCCAAGCCCCAGCCGGGCAATGCCGGTCAGCATCTGGAACATGCCTTCGTGATTGTAGCGGATGCTTCTGTCGAGGTGCTCGTGATCATCCAGTGCTGCCAGCGCGGCGGCCTGCGCGACCAGGTTGACGTTAAACGGCTGCCGCACCCGGTTCAGCAGGTTGGCGACGGCCGGATGCGACAGCGCATAGCCGACCCGCAAGCCGGCAAGTCCGTAGGCCTTGGAAAAGGTGCGCGTCACGATCAGGTTCGGAAAGCGTTCCAGCCAGCGCGAGGTGTCCGGGTAGGTGGCGTGAGACACGTACTCGAAGTACGCCTCATCGACCACCACCATGACGCGTGCCGGCAGGCTTCCGATGAAATCCTGCAGTTCGGATTCCGCCAGCCAGGTCCCGGTCGGGTTATTGGGATTGGCGATAAACACCAGGCGGGTGGTGTCATCCACCCTTTCCAGCATGCCGGCCAGGTCGTGGCCGTAAGCCGGGCCGCGGCTGCCGTCGTGGGCGGGGGCAACCCTGGCCTGGGCGCCGGCGGCCTGCACCGCGATCGGGTAAACCGCAAAGGCATACTCGGAGTAGACCGCGGCATAGTCCGGCGTCAGGAATACCCGCGCGACCAGGTCGAGAATGTCGTTGGAACCGTTGCCCAGGGTGATGCATTCCCGGGGCAGCGCATGCTTTTCCGCCAGTCGCTGCACCAGCATGTGACCGCCACCTTCGGGGTAGCGCGAGACATCCTGCAGCACCGCCTGCGCGGCGGCGACTGCCAGCGGACTTGGACCGAAAGGGTTCTCGTTGGAAGCCAGCTTGATGGCATTGCGAATCCCGTATTCCCGTTCCAGTTCCGCGACCGGCTTGCCCGGCTGGTACGGCCGCAGCTGACGGACGCCCGGCGCTGCAAGGTCA
>JASFOC010000450.1:0-3166 GCA_050116715.1 Gammaproteobacteria bacterium | reverse complement strand
GATATATTGAAGTGATCGGGGCTTTCAATAATCTGTCGCAGGGCGATCAGCCTGGGGACATAGGAGCGCGTTTCTTCAGGCAAGGCCAGATGCCAGAAATCTTCCGGCTTGCCGGCATCACGGTTTTTTCCCATGGCTCTTCTTACCCGCGTGCTGCCGGCATTATAGGCAGCCAGCGCCAGCAGCCAGTCATTATCGAAGCGCCTGTGAAGCTGGGCCAGGTAATCAAGTGCAGCGTCGGTCGATGCAATGATATCGAGACGCCCGTCGCGCCACCAATCCTGCTTCAGGCCGACATACGCAGCCGTTTCCGGCATGAACTGCCATAATCCCGCAGCACCTACCGGCGAGATGGCAAACGGATCGAAGGCACTCTCTATCACCGGCAGCAACGCAAGTTCGGCAGGCATATCTTCCTGTTCCAGGCGGTCGAGAATATGGAACAGGTATGGCTCGCCCCTTTGTAATATTTGCCGCAGAAGGGCAGGATGCTTTCTGTATTCATCAAGGTAGCTGCGAACCAGATGAGGATCCACCGCGGGAAAAACAAAACCATTGCGCATCCGTGTCCAGATATCCCTGCCCGACACGGAATCATCGGTGGACGTCTTCTCGGAAGAGAGACGCACAGAGGGTATGGTGATATCCGGGTAGTTGTCCAGGTGATAATCCCCCAGACCGGCTGCAGGCAAAACATACTGGAACCTGGCCTGGCTGCCGTGGCCAGCCAGCATGTTACCGGGATGAATCAATCTTTCGGTTACTGCCGCAGACAGCAGCATCACCAGCAACGGCAACCATATCCTGTTGGTTTTTGTTATCAAGCCCATGATAAAGCAGCTCCTGGTGATTATTATTTTTTGCCTTGCCCACCCTGGCAATCAGCAGTGATATCAGACGGTACTCATGTGTTTCCTTGATGGCATGAGGCAGCCACTTGCTGCTGACTAAGATGCTAGTGACACGCGCGGCACAAGTATATTGTCCTTTGGTAGGTATCCCGGGTAATAGCTGCCGCAAGCGTTACATCCAGCCAGTCTGGTTCCAAATCACCCGGGGGCAGGCTTGCGCCCCTTCCCCGGACAGCCGCGCAACTCGCAGCAGCGCTGAACATGATTACCAGTGTCTGCCGGGGATAGTGCGAACGTCGCACGGCGCCGGGATAGACACCGCCCATGTCCCGGGCTGTGTCACCCCGCCGCAAAAACACCTTGTCTAGGCGGGGAACCTGTTGAAAAAAAGCACTGCCACCCCGTTTTCCGAGGTGCGGGCGACGTATGCGGAGCGTCTGTACATTTTTACAATACGGCGTGTATACAGGCAGGTGAATGCCAGCTCGACAGGCAACGCGAGCGGCAGGGAGGTGCCGGTCTCGACAAACATGCCCACCCTGCTGATGTCATACACCCTGCAACGCTGCAAACGAAAGCCATGCGCATACAGGTAGACCTGGGACTGATCAGTGTAGCGCCGGGGATAGTGACGTCGATCAGCCGTTCCCGGTCCTGTTTTGTTCTTACTGAAGAAGCCCATGCTGTCTCATTCAACTGGATGCCTGATTAACTATGCAATGATCACACCAGCCCGTAACAAGCTTATGAATATCTACTGGTTAACAGTATAGCCTGAAATTCAGAAAGTACCGGGTAGCGCCCATTGTTAAAAATACTGACAAAGCAGGCGTCAGCTGTAAGGCGCGTCAGCCATCGCGCGATCACCACCATCGATGCACTGACGTGCAATCGGGAAGGCACGCAAATTACCCCGCGGAAGTTCTGGATAATACACATTGCGTCGATCCCGCCTGGGCCGGGCAAGCGCGCAGGATGCGTCATACACCCGGAGGATATCTCGCAGGTGGAATACCGCGATGGATCCAGCAACAGAATGAGCCACGGTTGTCCTGCAGGAATTGCGGGTGTGTCTGCAAGGTCCCGAAAGGAACCTGTTATTGCAAAGGTTGAGACCTGCTGGACATGAATCCCATGCGCCGTGGTTAAACAGGGATGCGTTCGTCTTCATGTCCGTCTGCGGATACCCGGGGAGACTGTGAAAACGGACGTGGCGGAAAGGCAGCACGCCCCCCCGGATGTTTGCGGATTGATGTCAGGAAGGACCGCAGGCACGCCCTACTCGTACCTCAGTGCAATATACAACCGTATCACATGTCACTACGCTGATAGTCAGTGGCTCGGACGCTAATAATAACTCCTCCACACAGTGAGTCACTCGCACACCCTGCCACTCCGTCAGGGTGTGCGTTCTTGTCACTGGAGGTATGTCTTCCGGAGGCAGGTTTTACCGGATTGCCGGCTTTGCCCATGGCGCCGCAGGCGCGGCCGTTGTAGCGCTTGCATGGCAGGATAGTTGTATAATTCAGCCTGAATCCCCATCAGACTGCCATCCACACATGCCCCCTGCAGACAGTGTTTCAATTTCCTTGTCGACGTTTACCCTGATTGCATTGGCGGAGATTGGCGACAAGAGTCAACTGGTCTGTATGACCCTGGCTGCCCGTCACCGTCACTGGCCTGTGATACTGGGCGCAACAACTGCATTTCTGGCGCTGAATGTCCTGGCTGTCTTGTTCGGCGCCGGCGTTGCAGCCTGGCTGCCTGAACAGGTGACTGCCGGTATCGTAGCAGTGCTGTTCGGCGCTTACGGTATCCACGCCCTGTATCAACAGGATGACGGTAACCCAGTCGACATGGCGGCGCGGTCCGGCCACGGAATCTTCCTTACAACCCTGTTATTGATCTTTGTTGCCGAGTTCGGCGACAAGACACAGATCGCCGTAGCGGGACTGGCAGGCAGCCTTGCGCCCTTGCCGGTGTGGCTGGGCGCCACCACAGCGCTGGTGACGGTCTCAGCACTGGGTGTCTGGGCCGGACGCACAATACTGCAGCGGCTGCCACTTGTTTGGCTGCACCGGGCAAGCGGTGGCATCTTTTTGCTGTTCGCAGTGCTGGCGGCCTGGCGGGCGCTTGCCTGAGACAAACCGGTGCCTGCACCGGGTTACCTCGGCGGCACTGCGGCGCGTGCACCGGTTGCCGGGAATGCAAGGACGGTTTCCGCAAACGCGGCCTACTTCACCTGGGAAAGATAGGAACCCAGCCGCATGTCGGTCGTGAGGATATGCTCGGTTAACCAACGCTCCAGGAAATCG
>JASFOC010000449.1:0-3167 GCA_050116715.1 Gammaproteobacteria bacterium | reverse complement strand
ACAAAACCTGTTCCCAGCCATAGTGCTGTTCCACGTGCTGGCGGGCCTGCCGGCCCATCTCCCGCCAGTCGTCGGCAAACAGCGCGCGCACCGTGTCGGCCAGGGATTCGGCTGAGCAGGGTCTGGCCAGCAGCCCCGTGCCCGGCACCACCAGTTCAGCCACGGCCCCGGCCTGCACGCCGACCACCGGGATGCCGCTGGCCATTGCCTCCAGCACGACGAGACCGAAGGTCTCGCGGTCGCCCGCATGCACCAGCGCGTCGCTGCCGGCCAGCCAGCGTGCCAGCCCTCCGCGGTCGACGAAACGGTCGGTCTTGCTCACATTGTCCGGCAGGCGGTGCGGCAGGCCGGAACCCACGAGATGCAGGTGAAAGCCCCTGCCCAGCCGGGTCATCGCCTGCAGCAACAGCGGCAGGTTCTTTTCGTACGCCCCGCGCCCGGCGAAGATTAGCAGGCGGGTGGCATCATCGACACCCAGTTCCCGACGCACCGCTGCATCGCGGTGGCGCGGATTGAACTGCACAAGGTCCACCCCGAGCGGCTGCACGCGGACCCGGTGGACACCCAGGCCGCGCAATTTGTCCGCCATGACCTGCGAAGGCGCCAGCACCCGGTCGAACTGCCGGTACAACCTGGTGATATAGGCATTCAGCCAGCGGTTGCTCCACTGGCCGGCACGGGTGCCCACCCGGCGCGGCAGATCCGAATGATAGAAACCGACCACCGGCACCTGCAGCCGCCGGCCTGCCGCCAGCGCGGCCCACGCCAGCAGATAGGGATCACCCGCTTCGATGATGTCCGGCGCCAGCTGCACCAGTTGCTCGATCCAGGCCTGACGGCGCAGCGGAAAGCGGTAGCCATGACCGAAGGGAAGCGGGGCTGCCGGCAGGGTCGTGCATATCCCGGCACGGGCCGCGGCCGGGCCCGGCACGAGCAGCGTATGCCGGATCCCGGCCTGGTGTGCCAGCCAGGCGTCCTTGGCCTCCAGGTAGGTGCGCACACCGCCACTGGACGGTGTCCAGAACATGGTGATATCCGAAATGTGCATGCCGTCACCCTCCTGGTCCGACACCCCGTTCCCGGCACGTGCCGGCTTGCACACATGACAAGGTCCGCGCCGCTTGCCGAACGCAGGCCGGCGGGTGCAGGCCCGTGCCGACCTGCGGGTGCCGGGTGACTCCCGGGACAGCGCGACCGTCCGGCAAATCCGCAACCTGGCCCGTCAGCGCAAGCCGGGCGGATGCCTGCGCCAGTAACGGATCAGCAGGTAACCGAACAGCATGCCGCCCAGATGGGCGAAATGCGCCACCCCGGCCTCGGTACCGGTGATGCCCGCCAGCAGCTCGATGCCTGCATAGATCGTCACGAACCATTTTGCCGGCAGTGCCACCGGCGGGAAGACCAGCAGCAGCACCTCGTTCGGAAAGCGCAGCCCGAAGGCCAGCAGGAGACCGAAGACACCACCCGATGCTCCGACGGTCGGGTAGTAGTCGCCGCTCATGGTGGACACCAGCAGTTGCACCAGCGCGGCGCCGATGACGCAGACGAAATAATACACGGTGAATGCTACGGAGCCCCAGACATTTTCCATGCGGGCGCCAAACAGCCACAGGGCATACATGTTCAGAAACAGGTGCATCACGCTGCCGTGCAGAAAGCTGTACGACACCAGCTGCAGCAGCCGGAAATGTGCCTGCACGGGTTCACCCGGGAGGCTGCCCGCCGCGTCCAGCGGCCACAGTGCCAACGCGGTGATCAGTGGCTCGCCGTAGGCAAGCTCCAGCAGGAACATCAGGCCGTTGGCGATCAGCAGTGTCCTGACAACCGGCGGCAGGAGTGAGTTGGAAAAGCGGGAAGCGGCCATCAAGTCAGTCCTTGCGGGTTATCCTGCCTGGCAAAGAACGTCTATCCACCGCGACGTTCCTGCGCCGGCGCAAGGCCGACCGCAGCACCGCGCGCACCTGCGCGCCGCGCCCGGCGACGGCGGGTCCTGTCACCCCCCCGGTCATCCGGCGGACATGGAGCGGCGCGTCTGCGGATTATATCCTGCATCGGTCCGCCGATGCTGGAGAGGCTGATAGCATCTGCATGCCAGGCTGCCTGACATGCCGGGCGTGTGCGCAGCCCTCTGCCGGCAGCTGTTGAAGCGCCTCACAGCCACACCTGCAGCCCGAGTTCCAGGACCTGGTCTTCCGGCAGGTGGTAGTAGGCAGTGGCATGGGCGGCGTTGCACGCCAGCCAGACAAAGAGCCGTTCCTGCCAGAAGGGCAGCCCGGGGACATCGCGCCGCGCCACCAGCGTTTCGCGCCCGAGGATGTAGATCACCGATTCCGGGTCGATCGGAATGCCGATGTGCTCGCCGAGCTTGAGCGCGACCGGGATATTCGGCGGTTGCGAGAAACCGTAGTGGATGCGCATGCGCACCACGCCGAGGCCGAGGGGCTCGAACTCCAGGCGCTCGGCCGCGGGCACGTGCGGCCGGTCGGCGATGACCACGGTCGCGAAGATGACCAGTTCATGCAGCACGTGGGTGCAGGCCATGTGATGCAGCAGCGCCGCCGGGACGCAGGATTCGTCGCTGCCGGTCAGCACCACAGCGACCCCGTGCACGCGGTACGGGGGATCGTCCCCGATCTGCTCCAGGAAGGCCTCCTGGCTGATCGAGCGCTCGGCCAGCCGCGACGCCAGCAGGGCCCGGCCTGCACGCCAGCTCCACATCAGCAGGAAGATCAGTCCGGCGATCAGCAGCGCATACCAGCCGCCCTCGGGTATCTTCGCCAGGTTGGCACCGAGAAAGGCGCTGTCGATGCTCAAGAACAGCACACCGGCGCCCACCGCCAGCAGCGGACGCCAGCCAAAGCGCCAGGCCACCGCCACGGCCAGCAGGGTGGTCACGACCATGTCCATCGACACGGCCACCCCGTAGGCGGAGGCCAACGCATCGGAACTGCCGAATCCCACCACCAGCGCCACGCAGGCCAACATCAGCAGCCAGTTGACCAGAGGCAGGTACACCTGGCCGGACTCGTCGGCCTGCGTAAATATCACCCGCATGCGCGGCAGCTGACCCAGCTGGATCGCCTGGCGTGTGAGCGAGAAGGTGCCGCTGATCACCGCCTGCGACGCGATGATCGTCGCCACCGTGGCCAGGACCACCAGCGGCATAC
>JASFOC010000448.1:0-3170 GCA_050116715.1 Gammaproteobacteria bacterium | reverse complement strand
GCAGCCAGAAATGCAGCGGGAACAAGGCTGTCTTCAACAGCAGGCCGGCGGTCATCAATGCCAGTGCCGTCCAGGCCACCGGTCCGGCTGTCACCCCGCGTGCAAGTTGTGCCATGTCCAGCGTGCCATAACCGGCATAGATCAGTGTTACCCCGGCCAGGAACATCATCGAACCGAGCAACCCGACCAGCAGGTAACGCAGGGCCGCTGCCACTGCGGCGGTTTTGCCGCCGACTGCAGCCAGCGCGACCGCACTCAATCCAAGCAGTTCCAGCGTGACATACAGGTTGAAAAGGTCCCCGGACAGCAGCAGGGCATTCAGCGCGGTCCACAACAGCAGCCATAAGGGCCAGAAGCGGGCCCGCTCTGCCGCTGTCTTGAAGTAGTCACTGGCGTAGACACTGGCCGCAAGCACCACCAGGGCGATCATCATCAGCAGCAATGCAGACAGGCCGTCAGCATGGAGTGCAATACCAAGACCGGCAGACCAGCCGCCGATTTGATAGTGCAGCGGGCCCTGGGTGGCCACGCCATGGAGCAGGGCAGCGGCGCTGATGCCGGTTGCCACGCCGGTTCCCGCGACAACAGCCGTTGCCGCGCGCGGCAGCAGTAGTGCCGCTAGCGCACCCGCCAGTGGCAGGGCGATCAGCCAGATGATGGCATCAGTCATTGTCGTGCTCCGCAACCAGGCGGCGCGCCAGGGCAAGCGCGAGTGCGGTTGCGCTCACCGCAACGACGATTCCGGTCAATACCAGGGCATGGGGCAGCGCGTCCGGCGCCTGCCCAGGGCCCCGGTAGGCCACGGCAATGAGCAGCATGAACACACCGGCACCCATGACATTGATGGCCAGTACCCGACGCAGCAGGGACGCGTGCAGCAGTGCCGTGCGCAACCCGAGCGCCAGGATCAGACAACCGGCCAGCCCGTAGAGTAATTGTGCCGTCATCATGGCGCGTGTCTCTCCTCGCAATCGTGCCCGGGGCCGGGCTTTGCGGCAGCAGTAATATCCGGGGTGCCGGGTGCTTGCGGGCGGCCGCCGAGAAACGCCAGCACCAGGGTTGCAGCGATTGCCAGCATGGCCGCGCTCTCGATCAGCAGGATCAGGACCCCGGCCCAGGCCGGCGGATAACCGAGAAACGGCCGTCCGCTCACGAGCAGGACCAGGCCGACCGTCAGGAACACCCCTGCACCGGAGGCCATGACGACGCGCAGGGTAGCACCGGCTGGCAGGCCGATGTGCTGTCGTCCCGCCAGGCGCAAGACCACGCCTGCAGCCGCCAGTGTGGCGCCTGCCTGGAAGGCGCCTCCCGGTGCGTGTGCGCCTGCCCACAGCAGGTAGCCGGCCACGAGTATCAATACGGGTACCAGCCAGCGGGTCAGGCCCTCGAATACCGGTCCGGCGGGCCGGTAGCCGGCAGACGCCGGTCCCAGGGCGAAGATACCGAGCACTGCCGTTAACAGCACTGCCAGTTCAAGCAGGGTATCGTAGGCGCGGAAGTTCAGCAGCACCGCGGTCACCGGGTTGCTCACACCGCTGGCTTCCAGGTTTGCACTTATGGCCATGGGCAGCGCTTCGTTTGGCGTGCTGCTGAAGGCCTGCAGCAGGGCCCAGGCGAGGGCAGCCGCGACAGCGGCACACAGCATTGTGACTGACCATCGAATCGCAACAGCTGCACCTGTGCTGTTGCCCTCAGCGCTGTGCTGCAGGTGTGCGGGCTGTTGCCGGCTGTGTGGCTTGTGCACTGCAGCCAGCAGCAACGCACCGGACAGGCCGGCGCCGATGGCTGCCTCGGCAAGCGCGACGTCAGGCGCCATGAGGCGACCCCAGGCTACAGCCAGAACCAGCCCGAAAGCCATGAACAGAATGACGCTGGCACGCTCATCACGGGTAGCCAGTGAGGCCCATGCCAGGCTGACAATCGAGAACAGCAGCAGGCCGTCGAAGACGAGCAGGTGCGTGGTATTCAAGGTCTTGTCTCCTGCCGGCGTGCATGCCGCGCGATCAGGTGCGCACTGGCTGCGCTGGCAGCAAGTACCGCCAGCCAGACCAGCACAAGCTTGAGGGCGATCAGCAGGTCCTGTGCGTGCATAGCCAGGCCCGCTGCCAGCAGGCCCAGCCCGAGATTGTCGGCCTTGGTCAGGGCGTGCAGGCGCGAATAGAGGTCCGGGAGGCGCAGCAGGCCGATGCTGCCTGCCAGGTAGAAGAAGAGGCCGGCGAGTATCAGGAGCGCAGCCAGGATATCAGTCATTGCGTGTCTCCTGCACGCCGCTGAAAGCGGCCGCTGCCACCGCGGCCAGCAGGGCCAGTATCAGTGCGACGTCGACCAGGGCGGGTTGTTCAAGCAGGCTGCCGAGCAACATCAGCATGCCCACTCCGGCTGTGCCGATCAGCTGCATCGCCAGCATACGGTTGCCGGCGCCCGGGCCAAGCAACACGCGTATCAGGCCAAGGGACAGGCTGAGCATCAGAATGAGTAGAGACCATGAGAGCAGTTCAGTCATCTGGCGTCTCCACTTTCAGGTTGAACAGCCGCGCAATGGCCCGCTCCAGCTGCAGCAATTGCGCGTCCGGATTGTCGCGGGTGTCGAGCAGGTGCAGTTCTGCATGATCGCCGTCGAGTGCTGCAGCCAGCGTGCCGGGTAACAGGCCGATGCAGTTGATCAACAGGACGCGCGCGGCAGGGTCGTTGATATGCAGGCGGTATTGCCTGAAGCCCGGCTGGATGCGCAGCCCCGGTTCGAGCGTGCGGCGTGCAACATCGATTCCGCCGCGAAGGGACTCGCGCAGGAACATTGCGGCAAACACGAACAGGCCGGTCGGTGAGTAGCGTCGCATCACATGGCCGCCAAGCCGGACGCTGGCCAGTGCCGCCAGGGCGACTGCCGGCAGGCCGATCAGCCATGCATCCGTACGGCCCTGTACGAGCAGCCACCACAAGCCTGACAGTACTGCCGCTTTTGCCGCAAATCCCGTTATGCGCCCGGCACGGGAGGGTAGCATGCGTTTCATCCTGCTGGGTTCCGGTGCGGCGCTGTTCAGGCGGGTTTTCCGGGGCCTGGCCGTGCTGCGGCAGCGGCGGCCGTGCGGTGCTGTAAAGCCCGGGTCGTGGCGTAGAGCAACAGCATGGCAGTGCCGGCGAGCAGAACCACTTTCAGGGAAACAAGGCTT
>JASFOC010000447.1:0-3175 GCA_050116715.1 Gammaproteobacteria bacterium | reverse complement strand
CACCCCGGCCACAGCAACCATCAGCAATGCCGCAGGCAGCGAGGGAGCGGCCAGCTCCGTGACCGTCGGCAGCACGACCATCACCGCCACGCGGGACGGTGTCTTCGGGTCAACCGACCTGACCGTGACGGACGCCGTGCTGGTGTCGATCGAGGTCACACCCACGAACCCGGGCATCGTACTGGGAACCTCGCAGCAGTTTACGGCAACGGGCACGTTCTCCGACAACACGACCCAGGACCTCACCACCGCGGTGACCTGGAGCTCGAGCACCCCGGCCACAGCAACCATCAGCAATGCCGCAGGCAGCGAGGGAGCGGCCAGCTCCGTGACCGTCGGCAGCACGACCATCACCGCCACGCGGGACGGTGTCTTCGGGTCAACCGACCTGACCGTGGTGGAACTAACACTCGTCTCGATCTCGGTCACGCCGGCAGATCCCGTTATCGAGGATGGCAGCACGCTGCAATTGACTGCGACGGCGATATACAGCGATGGCACGCTGATCGATATCACCAGCATGGGGTCATGGAGTTCATCCAACCCGTCAGTAGTCGGCGTCAGCAATGCCACCGCGACCCGGGGTTTGGTATCGGCAAAGAAAACGGGTTCGGAAACCATCAGCGTGAATTTCAGCAGCATGTCCGGAACAACGACAGTTTCGGTTACCCCTCCTCTCTAAGCGGTTCGACTGGCCGGATTACGTCCCTCATCCGGCCAGTCGCCACAGGGCCGTGCGCTGGCGCACCGAGTGCCTGGCAGAAATCGTGCCCGGAAAGACGTTGCCAGGGCCCGATGCCGATCGGGATACAAACACATCCTGAAAACGTCTGGCATTCACGCGTGGCTTCGTCACCAGAGAAGGCAACAGGAGGATGTAGCCCGGCGGCTGGCAGGTTTTTCTCCCTGAGGCAGTACACCGAAATTCCGGACAGGTGTAAGATGGCCCCGACCTGCCGGGGAGACGCCACGCAGAGAGTTCGCTATGGGCCCACACTTGAGGGCCAGCTTGATACGGATCCGGGCAGCCTGGCATGTCTCCGGGCGAGACGACGGCAGCATACGCCGGCGCAGCATAGCTGCCGGCGATATACAGGCTGTTACCCTACAGGCGAATCTCGCCAACCAGCAGTTTTTACTTGGTGAGGTAGCAAATGTCTGCAGCGTGCCAAGCGCGCTCACTGCGCACTGCAGGCAGGTGTTTTTCATGTTCCATGACCTGTAATTTCCAGCAGGATCATTTCAGGTCGCTGGCGCAGCTTTTCAGGCAATTCATCGCCTTCAAATGAATCACCGGAAAACGCAAACAGACTTTAATTACCCAATGTCCCCGCTGTTACACTTCCCCCCTGGATCCAGGTGCCTGTCAATGAAAAAAACCATCGTCCTCCTGACTTTCGTGCTGACCTCGTCGAGTGTCTCAGCCGAGAGCATCATGAAACCTTTCAACGACAAGGGATACGGAATCATCTCCGGTCGCATCCAGTCGCTCAGTATGTACCGCGATTACGATGACATTGGAAACGGTGCCAATTCCAACCTTGCACTCCAGTTCGGCTACACATCGCCCGAAATTTCCGGCTTCGATGCCGGAATGGTCTACATCAATGGTGGCGAGATTTACACGCATAACAAATCAGAGATACTGGCCAATGATGACATCAATGTTTTCAATGAAGGATGGCTGCGTTATACATTCGGAACCCGTGACCTCTCCAGGACCAGCATCGTGGTCGGCCGCAAGGTAAGGAACAGCGAGGTATTCCGCGCCGATGACTTCCGCCAGAAAGCACGGTCCATAGAAGCCGTCCAGTTCGAAACCGGGGATATTCCCGATACCCGGCTGATCGTTGGTCATGCTACCAAGCTCAGCAACTGGATCGATACGGGTGACCTCTGGAAGTTTAACGAATTTAACGAGGTCTTTGGCACTCCCTACGATTCCGACGGTGTCACCTGGGCAGAAGCTACGTTCGGGGGCCTGCAGGGACTGGAAGTTGCCCTGTTCGACGCCTATGCCTGGGATATCACCAACCTTGTTGGCACGCGCGTTAAATGGGACATTACAGGACACAGCGCACTCGTCGGCTATTACCGTCACGAGAACGCTGTCGGCAAGGCCAGCACACGCCACACGGATGTGTTCGGACTTTCCCTGCAGCAAAAGGTCGCTACTGTGAGTGTCGAACCCGGCTTCTTCAGTGTTCATGGCAGCAGCATGCGTTTCCAGGAAGCCACCACCGGCATCAATCATCCCCTTGGTTCCTCCATGATGATTTATGCACAGCAGTTTAATGGCGGCGCAAGAACGGCTTTCCTCAAGGCGGGAACCAGGATCAGAAAGACCGTGCTCTATGCACTCTACAATTACACCTGGCAAGACAACCAGCGGTTTGACGGACAGGAACTGAATATCGTGGTCAAGCAACCAATCGTGGACAGTTTCAGCCTGGCCATCAAGGGCGGTATTGGACATCGCGACTGGCACAATGGCAACAGCAACACCACGGCTACCGACGCGCGCCTGTTTGCGACCTACACATTCTAGGCACTGTTTAATAGGGAATCCCGGGTTCAGGTGTCTGACCGATGCATGGCTGGTCTACAGCAGCACCTTCCCGGGATCATTGCGCATGTACTGCATGCTATGTCCACAGGGAGTGTTTGAACAATAACCAGAACATGGTTGAATACATATTGCAGAATCGCATGTCCTACCACGAGCCGCGGATATACTTTCATGGCAGACAGCAAGGTCCTGACAATTCGTGCGGTGTTGAGCGGGATGCTCATCGGAGCCTTGCTCACGCCCTGTAATATATACTCAGGCCTGAAAATCGGGTGGTCCTTCAACATCTCGATCATCGCGCTGCTGATTGCATCCGGCTTCTGGATTCTCCTTTCCCGACTTCGCATTGGCCGTCTACTCGGTGCCGGTGAAGCGAACATTGCACAAACAGCCGCCTCGTCATCGGCCAACATCATCTCGGGCGGACTGGTCGCGCCGGTACCGGCACTGGCCATGTTGAGCGGAAGCAATTTACCGCCCGCCCAGTTAATCACGTGGGTATTTGCAGTCAGTTTTCTCGGAATATGGGTCGCCTGGTACCTCAGGGAATCCCTGATCGTACGCGCCGGCCTTGCTTTTCCAACCGGCCGCGCCACCGCAGAAACG
>JASFOC010000446.1:0-3177 GCA_050116715.1 Gammaproteobacteria bacterium | reverse complement strand
GGCGAGACCCGCAGCCCGTCGCGGTCGGTCATGTCACTGTACAGGACCAGTTCACCGCCGTCGGCGGCGGCCCAATCCGTGTTGAGGTAAGCGACTATGCTGAGCACGCGGTTGGTATCGCCGCGGAAGGCATCGAGGTGGCGCTTGTAGTAGGCACCGGGTGCGTACCTGGCGAAGTGGCTTTCGAAAGAGAAAAGTCCCAGTAACAAACGGCGGTTGAGAAACGTCTGCAGTTCGGCTGCCCACCTGAGCCAGTTGCGGCCGGCCGTGGACTCGCCGGTAATCCAGCAGATCTCGTCATTGCGAACGAAACGGTTGTGCATGTGCCGCGGTTCACGGCCGATACCTGCCGGGTTGAACTGCTCATCCTGCATCTGCAGCATGTGTGCAAGCAGTGCATCGGACAGGCTGGCCGGAAGCACAGCCGGGTTAATGCTGTAACCCTTGTCCTGAAGATCATCTGCAATGCGCCCGAACAGTCCGTCGCCGCTGTTTTCCCCGTGAGGCGAACAAACGAAAAGCGTGTCAGGGCACATTTTAATTACTGCAGAAAAAGAGTCGGGTCTGGTCGCGGGCGTGCAGGGCTGCGGCGCGAATCAGGCAGGCTTGCTGTCGACTGGACCGCTGCAGAGTGCTTCCAGGTTGAGACGGGGCAGTTCGCGAAAGGCCGCCATCAGGCTGGCATCCCAGCTGGCCTTGAGTTGCAGCAGGTAGGGATCGTCACTTTCGAACTTCTGGTAGCAGCTGATGGTAAATGTATCCTTGCGGTACACGACCAGTTCGATCGGCGGGCCGACGGTCACATTACTGCGCATGGTCGAGTCCATGGAAACCAGGGCGCAGCGCATGGCATCTTCTATCGCGGTGTCCGGGTGGATGACTCGGTCGAGTATCGGCTTGCCGTATTTTATTTCACCGATTTGCAGGAACGGGGTGGTATCCGGCGCAGTAATGTAGTTGCCCTGCGGGTAGACCAGGAACAGGCCCGGCTTGTCGCCCTTGATCTGGCCACCGATGATGAAGGTGGCTTCGGGATTGAAGCCGGCATTCATGCTGGCATCGCTGTGCCGGCTCTGGTGCTCGATACTGATGCTGCCAACATACTCGGCCGCCTCGGTCATGTAGCGCACCGTGGCCAGGCTGGACTTGGCCTGATCCTCTATGTCGCGATGCAGCCGGTTTACGACCGCCTGCGTGGTGGCGAGGTTGCCGGCGCTCAGCAGGATGAACTGGCGTTCTCCCTCGATTCCCCAGGCGTGCATCTTGCTGTAGGTGCTGATCTGGTCAACACCCGCGTTGGTGCGCGAGTCAGAGGCTAACACCAGACCCGAGTCGAGTTTGATGGCAAGGCAATACGTCATGGGGATGCTTTATCCAGGGTTGCTGTTCGCCATGGTATGCGTGAGATGCGAGCAGCGTCAAGCAATGTCAGCGAGGTTGCCGCCATCACCGGATCCGGTGGCGGGCGGGTTGCGGTATTGCCGGCTTGGTTCAGGCTTAACTTGAAAGAAAACAATAAAATAGAATTACGTTCGGTGAGGCGGGCAGCTGGCTGCAATTACCAGACGATGCCTGTCAGGCGGTCGCGCTGCATCGATGCACCGATGCGTTGCCGCTGGCCCGGCGTGAGCAGTTGCTCAATCACGGGCAGCAGGGTCTGTTCCTCGTTGTCGATATGGCGTTGCAGTAATTGCACAAACTGCCGCAGGGCGTGGCTGAACTGGCGGTAGTCACGCACCTGCCCGGTATCCTGCAGCAGCGGCATCAGCCAGCTCCAGACGAGGTCGATTTCCAGGTGCTCGGTTTCCAGCTGTTGCAGGATTGCATCGAGGGTCTGGCGGGACGTGTGTTTTACACAGGGAAACAGTGTGTGTTCCTCGTCGTGGTGGTGCAATGCGAAAGCCGTCATGAAAGCCTGCCGCAGTTGCCGGGCGCGCATGCCGAAATCCCCGCTGATAGCCTGCAGTTCGATTTGTTCAACCAGCTGGGCCAGGCCTTCACACAAGTCCAGGAAGTGGGTGTGGTAATCCCTGATGACATCCAGTGCATCGCTGAAGTCCGCTGCGGGTTCTGTGTGGCGCTGGTAATGCTGCATGGGGTAAATCCTGGAGAATGACTGCGGGATTGGCTGAAAAAAACCGCCCTGGCGGCGCCTTCCCGGGACCACGAGGAAACACGGTGGCGGCTGCCGGGGCGTGTATCAGTGCGTATCTACAGCCAGCTCGCGGATTGTGCAAGTATTTTCCAGCAGTGCGGCGCGCAGGATATGGTCGTGGCGCCTGTCTGCCGCGGCCTGGTCGGGCACATATGTCTGCAAGGCAGGGGCTGCTTCCCGGTTGTCTGCGTTGCAGGGATCAGGCGATATCGTGATGGCTTGAAGTTCCGGCTGCGTTTTCATGTGGCCTCCTGCGGTGTTTTACCGTGTGTGTTCTGGATTGCAGCAAGACTGGTGCCAATCCCCGAGGATCCCCCCGGTGCTGCTGTATCTCTATGAGATTCCGACTTTATTTGTCAGACGGACAATGACGCCATGGGGCGTGTTGAGCGGATCCATGCCCCTGCGTGAGGCATGGGTGCGGGCGCTGCACTGTTTTGATGCGGGAGCGGACAGGCCCTAGAAGTAGCGGGCCAGTTCCATGCGCAGGCGGGTGTCGTCCTCGAAGCTCGACAGGGTGCTGTCCTTGGGTGCGTTGCTCACGCCGCGGGCCTCCAGCGACAGCTTCCAGTCATTGCCGATGCGACGGCTCGCTTCGATGTTGTAGCTTTGACCGCCACCGTCCAGGTCCAGGATGACGCTGGCGAGCAGCTCGGAACCGTCGACGTCATTGAGTGTGAAACGTGCACCCAGGACCAGGTCATTCTGGAACGGTGACAGCGAGAACGGCTCGCTGGCGAGTGCCTTGCCGGGCTCCAGTTCGTCGCCCCGGCTGTCGTAGAGATACTCGCTGATGACGCCGATGTCGAGCAGGGAATCATTCACGCCGACGAAGGTGTACTCGAAGCCGCCGGCTGCCGTGTTGATGCGGTCGCCCTGGCCGCTGCGGGTGAACGCTTCCAGTTTCCACAGCCAGCTGCCGTAGATGGCCTGCAGGTCGATGCTGGTCTGGTTGATGATCTCGTAATACGGTGTGAGATGGTCGATGCGCCCGGTAGTCGGGTCGATGGCTGACTGCTCCG
>JASFOC010000445.1:0-3185 GCA_050116715.1 Gammaproteobacteria bacterium | reverse complement strand
CAGCTAAGGGCGGTGGCGCTGGCGATAATGAGCCACACCGGCGGTGTGCGATGTACGGAGTGCGGAATGCCTGGTCGCGGGGCCTCCCGTTCATGCGGCGGCCGCGACACCAGGCGTGTGCTGTTCCCGCAGCAGACTTGAAGTAAGGATATCTGAAATGACCCCAACCAGATCGTTGCCATCCGCAACCGGTCGCTGGATAACAAGCACCAGTCACAAGGATATCGGTACGCTGTACCTGGTCTTTTCCCTGCTGATGTTTTTTGTCGCCGGCGCCATGGCGTTGTTGATCCGTGCAGAATTATTCCAGCCCGGCCTGCAGCTCATTGATCCCCAGCATTACAATGAGCTGGTGACCATGCATGGTTTCATCATGATCTTCGGCGTGATCGTGCCCGCCTGGACCGGTATTATGAACTGGCAGCTGCCGCTCATGCTGGGCGCCCCGGACATGGCGTTGCCGCGGCTGAATAATTTTTCCTTCTGGCTGCTGCCGCCGGCATTCCTGTTGTTCATCGGATCCATGATGTTTCCCGGTATGCGCCCGGACTTCGGCTGGACTGGCTACGCGCCGCTGTCGGCGGAATATTCGTCGGGTACCGCAGTGTACGTCTTCACCATTCACATGCTTGGTGTTTCCAGCATCATGGCAGCGATTAACATCATTACCACCATCACCAACATGCGTGCGCCGCAGATGAAACTCATGCAGATGCCGCTGTTCGCGTGGGCGGCGCTGGTCACGGCTTACCTCCTTATCATCGCCATGGCGGTGCTCGCGGCTGCGGCGAGTATGCTGCTGGCCGATCGCTATTTTGGCACAACTTTCTTCAATTCGGCGGGCGGGGGCGACCCGCTGCTGTGGCAGCACCTGTTCTGGTTCTTCGGTCACCCCGAGGTCTATATCCTTATCCTTCCTGCGTTCGGTGTCATCTCGCATATTGTCCCCGCGTTTTCCCGCAAACGGCTGTTTGGCTACGACTATCTCATTTACTCCCTGCTGGCCATTGCCATACTCTCGGTAACGGTCTGGGCGCACCATATGTTCACGGTGGGTTTGCCGGTTACCGGTGAGCTGTTTTTCATGTCCATGACCATGCTGATTGCCGTGCCGACCGCGGTGAAGATCTTCAACTGGGTAGCCACCATGTGGCGTGGCGCGATGAGTTTCGAGACACCCATGCTGTTCGCCATTGGTTTCATCATGATGTTCACCGTGGGCGGGCTGAGTGGAATCATGCTGGCGCTGGTGCCGCTGGATGGCCAGTACCAGGATACCTATTTCGTCGTGGCGCACTTTCACTACGTGATTGTCGCGGGTTCCGTATTTGCCCTGTTTGGCGCGGTCTACTACTGGTTGCCGAAGTGGACCGGCCATTACTACAGCGAACGCCTGGGAAAACTGCATTTCTGGCTGTCGGTGGCGGGCGTTAACCTGACCTTCTTCCCGATGCATTTTCTCGGCCTGGCCGGCATGCAGCGGCGGGTGCCGGACTACGCCCTGCAGTTTACAGATTTCAACCGCATCACGACCATCGGCGCATTTCTTTTCGGTGTATCCCAGCTGGTGTTTGCCTACGTGGTGCTGAGAACGGTACGCCATGGCCCGCCGGTACCGGCAAAGGCATGGGAAGGTGCGCGCGGACTTGAGTGGACGCTGGATTCACCGCCCCCCCATGATTCGTTCGAGCAACCCTATCATGGAGAAATACCCGGATATCGTTGAGACTGCGGAGAAAAAAGATGCCCGAACCTGATATGGCAGGAAAGACGCTTGCGCTGCTGCTGGTCGGCTGGCTGGCAGCCGCTGCAGCTATGGCGGAACCCTTCAGTGAAAAACAGAGCGGTCACCAGGTCGCCATGGAAGGCAATAGCCGTGGCGCGACAGGCTGTGTCGCCTGCCACGGCGAGGCGGGCGCCGGACTGGCAGAAGCGGGATATCCACGTCTGGCAGGCCTGCCGGAACCTTACCTGATGGGGCAACTGCAGGCATTTAGGGAAGGAACCCGCCAGAGCACCGTCATGCAGAGGATCGCCGCTGCGCTGAATGAAAAGGAAATGGAGCTGGTGACAGCCTACTACGCGGGCTTGGAAGTTCCGGATACCAGCCAGCCGCTGCAGGACGATGACCTGAAGAATCTCGGTGCGCGGCTCGTTTACGTCGGCAAGTGGGAAAAAGGCATGCCTGCTTGCGTGCGCTGTCATGGTCACGACGCGCAGGGTGTGCCGCCTTTCTTCCCGCGCCTGGCAGGCCAGCATGCCGGCTACCTGGAAAAAGAACTGCATCGCTGGCAGGATGGCGAGCGGCACAGTGACCCTGCCGGCCTGATGCAGGCGGTTGCCGACAGTCTCGATGACAGGGAAATCACGGCAGTGGCTGCCTACCTGGCCGGTATCGCGCCTGCCGGACAGGAGGCTGCCGGTGCAGAACGCGCCGTCCGTGCCGTGGATGCTGATGGCAAGGAAGCCTCCGGCGGTTTACTTCCCGACTGGCTGGAATCGGCAAATGAGGGTTTCAGTCAACCAGCGGAGAACCGCATTCCGGATGACGCTTTTGGCAAGCTGGTCTTGCAGGGCAAACGTGCGTTTACTGAAACGCAGGTGTATGCGAAGCAATACACCGGCAATGGTCTGAACTGCGTGAACTGTCACCTGGATCGCGGACGGCGGGTCGAATCGGCACCCATGGGGGCCGCCTATATCAAGTATCCCAGATACCGCTCCAAAAACGCCATGGTCAACACCATCGAGGAACGCATCCAGGGTTGCTTCACCTACAGTGAAAACGGCACGCCGCCCGCGCCGCTGAGTGATGTAATGAAAGGGATGGTCAGCTATTTTTACTTTCTCTCGAGCGGTCTTCCCTCGGGGAGCAATCTGGACGTTTCTGGTTTTCCAGAAATTGACAAGCCATCACAGGCACCTGATCCGCGCCGTGGTGCGCTGGTGTTTGCGGAAAATTGTGTATTCTGTCACGGGGCCAACGGCGAAGGCACATTGCTCGGCGAACGCTACCAGTTTCCGCCGCTCTGGGGCAGGGACTCATTCAACTGGGGTGCCGGTATGCACCGGATCAATACTGCCGCGGCCTTTATCCATGGCAATATGCCGCTGGGCCATCCCGGGGCGCTGACCCTGCAGCAGGCATGGGATGCCGCGGCCTATATCAACAGTCACGAACGACC
>JASFOC010000444.1:0-3187 GCA_050116715.1 Gammaproteobacteria bacterium | reverse complement strand
ACGTCGGTTGTTTCCGGCATCCAAGAGTAATAACAACCACGCAGGAGGAGATATGAAGACTGCGAAAACTATCGACCATACAAGGTCAATCTTGTCGAAGTGGTCATTGCTGGCATGTTTCATTGTAATGGCCGTGTCACTGGCATTGACTTCACAATGGGCACAGGCAGCTCCGGGCGGAGGGGGCGGCAGCCTGAAAGGCTGGGTCAAGTTGACCGGCACCGTCACCAACATCTACACGGGCGCCCCGCTCGCGGGTGTACCCGTTACCCTGGAGGCCGGCGGGACGGTGATCAACCTGGTCTCCGATGCGAACGGCGAGTTCAGCGATGGCAAAGTGCCCATCGGCAGCTACGCGGTGACAGCCAGTGCTGCCAATTACACGGATTACGCTCAGCAGGTTAATCTGTTGAAGGGCAAATTTACGCTGAATCTGGCGATGACGCCGGTGGCCCGGGTGATCGTGTCGGCCAGCGTCAGTGGTGACGAGACGCCGGGCGGAACAGTGACCGCGGCCGGCAGCTACATCATCATGGATGGTTCGGCCTACGAGGAATCAGGGTGGAGTCAGGGTGCCGGGGGTATCCCGGTGACAGATATCCCCGCTGGTGATACCTCGGACATCATACTGGGTAGCGCGGATGACTACGCCGCATACCTGATCGACGTGCTGGAGGAGCCCCCGCTCGATGAGCTGCCGCCGGACCTGGTCCTGCAGCCGATCAACCAGATCCAGAAGGGCCTGCAGGACCGTAACCAGGTCGTTGCGATTCCCCCTGCCGCGCACGAACATGCCGCCGAACCTGTCGCGCTGGTCTATTCGGTGACGACGGATAGCGGCACCTATACCGCGGAAGTCGAAGTGCATCCCGAACTGCCGTGGAATGTCAGCACCGGCGTACGCACGGTACCGGTCATGTCCACCGTGCTGCTGTACGCGAAGGAGAGCGCTAGTTACAGCTGGTCGATCACCGAGAGGCCGGCCGGTTCGACTGCAGCGCTGAACAGTCCTGCGACTCAGACCCCGTGGTTTACCCCTGACCAGACGGGCGCGTACCGGCTACAGGAGACCAGCTCGGGGGCTGACATCACTGTCCACGCCGGTCGTTACCATGGTGTGATTGACCCAGTTGATACCAAGAATTCGGTGTTGTACGGTGATGGCCGTCCGGTCGCCGACGCCTCTTGCACGACCTGCCACACGGAAGGCGGGGCAGCACCGGCCAACTTCGACACCTGGCGTAACACCGGCCATGCCGAGGCGTTCACCCAGGGGATCACCACCAACGGTCACTTCGGCGAAAACTGCTTCGCGTGTCATGCACTGGGTTATGGAATCGATGGTGATATCCAACCCGGCGGGATCGACGATGCGGCCGGCTACGATGATTTCATAGCCGATCTGCATGACGCCCAGCATGGCGGTGATATTTCCACGCTCTGGGTCAGTTTGCTGACCGACCAGCCGGCTGTGGCACGCCTGTCGAATATCCAGTGCGAAAACTGCCACGGTCCGCAGAGCAATAATGGTTTTGCACACGGACCGTATACAAAGGATCCGGTCACCGGGGATTACTATGACGGCACACCCAACGGTCCGCGCGTCAACCTGGCTTCCGAGACCTGCGGATCGTGCCACGGCGAACCGGCCCGCCACGGCCGCTTCCAGCAATGGCAGCTCAGCAACCATGCCGATTACGACCTGGCACGCCAGCGAGGAGCAGGTGGGTTTGCTCCCGGTAACTGTGGTCGCTGTCACTCCGGTAATGGCTTTATTGCCTGGAGCAAGATCGATTTTGATCCGGACACCAATGTCGAGGTAACCTGGGACGAGGATACGGTTGTGCCGCAGACCTGCGTGGCCTGCCACAACCCGCATGATACCGGCACCACCAGCGGCAGTGATGGCACCAACGCCAGGGTGCGTGTCAACGCCGACACCGGCGGTACCTGTGGCAGCCCGGACTGCGATACCTACCAACTGGCAGCCGGGTTCATGGCGAGCAATGTCGGCAAGGGTGCAACCTGCATGACCTGCCACAACTCGCGTGCCGGCGTGCCGCGCAACGACGCCAGCTGGGCGAGCCTGAGTGACTCGCAGAAGACCGGCGCGCCGCATCACGGCGTACAGGCGGACCTGATCATGGGCCAGAACCAGTACTTCACGGGCATTCCGATACCCGGAGCCCACTCACTGATCGAAGACGTCTGCGTAACCTGTCACATGAATGCGACGCAACCACCGGATCTCCTGTCCTACAACCAGAGCGGCACCAACCACACCTTCGCCGCGGACCCGGGTATCTGCGTCGAGTGCCATGGCCTTGCCGGAGAGACACTTGCAGAATCGGTGGACAACGAGATCACGGGTTACCTCGATACACTCGAGGCTGAGCTCGGTGCCGGCTGGGAACGTCTGGCGCAGGCAAACTACCCGATCACGGGTGATTGTCAGGCTGACGGAGTCAGCAGCTTCATTACCGACATTCAGTGGTCTACACATCGAGGCACCAAGTTGCACATTGAAATAGACGGTGTCGATTGTGGTGGTGAGATCGATCCAGGGGACGTTTCCGGTAACGGTACGACGCTTGAAGATCTGGCTCTTAGCGCCAATGATGGTGCGTTGTACAAGGCCGCCTGGAACTGGTCGCTGAACGATGAAGACGCGACGATTAACGGATGTCCGTCCGAAGGTGAGCCCGGTTATGACCCCGATTGCACTCCGCCGCATACCCGTCGAGGCGTCCATAACCATGCCTTCTCACAGCAGGGCCTGCTCGGTGCAATCGCTGCGGTACAGGCGGTAGCACCGTAACGGTCAGCCGGTACCGCGCCGTTTCGGGCGGTGCCGGCTTCCTCAAGAAGGGGTACCGTGAGGTACCCCTTTTTTTGTCCAGGGGAAATGTCGTTTCCACCGATTTGGAAACAGCGTTACGAGGATCGAGACATGAATCGCCGGCTTATTCACTTTCTGTGGGCTATGGGGTTGTTGAGTGCGTGTACCGTGGTATCTGCATACGATGCCGGGCCAAGTGTCTACAACAGCAAGTGCATCATCTGTCACGGCAGCGGGGTGGCCGGTGCGCCGAAGACTGGCGACAGCACGGCCTGGCAGCCGCGTATCGAGCAGGGTATGGATGTCTTGCTGATCAGTGTCGTCAATGGCAAGGGCAACATGCCGCCA
>JASFOC010000443.1:0-3188 GCA_050116715.1 Gammaproteobacteria bacterium | reverse complement strand
TCGCGCGGCAATATCATCAACGTCATCATTCCTGACGATCCCCGGGCACTGGATATCTACGAACAGGGCAAGCAGTTCTTCTATGCCAAGCGGGGACAGCTCAACATGTCCTGCGCGGATTGCCATGTCTACAACGCCGGCAACAAGATCCGTGCAGACATCCTCAGCCCTGCCCTCGGCCAGACCAGCCATTTCCCGGTCTACCGTTCCAAGTGGGGCGGTCTGGGTACACTGCACCGGCGTTACGACGGCTGCAACAAGCAGGTGCGTGCCAAGCCCTACAAGGCACAGGGGGAGGAATACAGCGCACTGGAGTATTTCCATACCTACATGAGCAATGGTCTGGAAATCAACGGTCCGGGCGCACGCAAGTAAACCCTGCCAGTTGTAACCGCGACATCCAAAGCCCGGCTTGATGAAAGTCGGGCTTTTTTTAATAAAGGCAAGAACACCAGCAGACATTGGCAATGACCTGTTGCCTGCGGCCCGCCTGACCAAAACATGAAACGGGAGAGATTTTTATGAGCCTTTCACGACGCGAATTCCTGCAAATGCTGGCAGTCGCCAGCGCCGCCGGCTTCAAGCTGACGGGTTGCGATGCCAGCACCGACAATGCAGCTGCCGGGACCACGCCGGCCACAGGGCCGGCAGATCCCTACGAATTGCCGCCATTCGGCAACGTATCGCTGATGCACTATACCGACTGCCACGCCCAGCTCACGCCGGTCTATTTTCGCGAGCCCAGTATCAATCTCGGCGTAGCAAGCATGCGCGGCAAGCCACCGCATATCGTTGGCGAGAAATTCCTGGAATACTACGGGATAAAGGCGAACACCCGGAACGCCCATGCCTTTACCTACCTGGATTTCGCGGAAGCGGCGCAAAAATACGGCAAGACCGGCGGCTTCGCACATCTGCGCACACTGGTGAACAACATCCGCGCCCAGCGTCCGGGTTCGCTGCTGCTGGACGGTGGCGACACCTGGCAGGGCTCCGGCACCTCGCTCTGGACCAATGCACAGGACATGGTCGATGCACAGATCCTGCTCGGCGTGGACGTCATGACGCCGCACTGGGAAATGACCTTCGGTGCAGACCGCGTGATGGAAATCGTCAAGAACGACTTTGCCGGCAAGATCGACTTCGTTGCACAGAACATCATCGACAACGACTGGGGTGAAGATGTCTTCAAGCCCTACGTGATCCGGGAAATCAACGGCATCCCGACCGCCATTATCGGCCAGGCATTTCCGTATACCCCGATCGCCAACCCGCGCTACCTGATTCCGGAATGGAGTTTTGGTATTCGCGAGGACAAGATGCAGAAGACAGTCGATGCCGCTCGCGATGCAGGTGCACAGGTAGTGGTGGTGCTGTCGCACAACGGCATGGACGTCGACCTCAAGATGGCCTCCAGGATCAGCGGCATCGACGCCATCATGGGTGGCCATACGCATGACGGCGTGCCTGAACCCGTGGTTGTCGCGAACGCAGGCGGCAAGACCCTGGTAACGAATGCTGGCTCCAACTCGAAATTCCTGGGCGTACTGGATCTGGACGTGCAAAACGGCAAGGTCAGCGATTTCCGCTACAAGCTGCTGCCGGTATTCTCCAACCTGCTCCCGGCCGATCCGGAAATGACCGCCTATATCGACAAGGTCCGGGAACCCTATGCTGAAAAACTGGGCGAGCAGCTGGCGGTTGCCGATGAAGTGCTCTACCGGCGCGGTAATTTCAACGGCACCTTCGACCAGCTCATCTGCGACGCGCTGATGGAGGTGAAAAATGCCCAGATTTCCCTGTCACCGGGATTCCGCTGGGGCGTCAGCGTCCTGCCCGGCGAGCCGATCACTTTCGAGCACGTCATGACGCAGACCGGCATCACCTACCCCATTACCACCCTAAACAACTTCACCGGGGAGCAGATCAAGAACATCCTGGAAGATGTCGCCGACAACCTGTTCAATGACGACCCCTACTATCAGCAGGGCGGCGACATGGTGCGGGTCGGCGGGCTGAAGTATGCCATCGACCCCACGCAAACCATCGGTAAGCGGATTACCGACATGGAGCTCGACGGTGAGGCAATCCAGCCGAACAAGTCCTACTCGGTTGCCGGCTGGGCCAGCGTACAGGAGCAGGAAGGCGGCGTACCGATCTGGGATGTGGTTACCGAATACCTGCGTGACAAGAAGACCCTCGGGCACATCGAACTCAACGAGCCGACGCTCAAGAACGTTAGCGGCAACCCCGGACTCGCCTGAGCAGCCGCCCCGTTATCAGAGGCGCGTCGCCCGGGCCGGCCATTGAATCCGGCCCGGGCGGCTTACCCTGGCAGTATCACGGCCGCGATTGCGCGGTTGCTTGCTTCAGGCAGCTTGCCGGACCAAACCGGTCAGGATCAATGGCATCCACAACCCCCCTGTGCGGCAAATCCAGGATATCCCGCAGCTCGATGGTCTGCAGTTCGGCGGCTGGCCAGCCGTTCGCCTCGATCAAGTCAAACGAGTTGAAGTACCAGACCCCATCACGGTTAACCAGCAGCACGTTGAAGCTGTCGTTATCCATGAGCGCATACAGACCACTCGGTGGCGCCGGCAACAGGTCCTCGACCATCCGGGCCATTTCCCGGCCGATTATCCTGTAGCCGGCGGCAACCGGGTGTCCGTTGACGGTGTCGGGATACAGGCTGTCTTTACCCAGCGCCGCCCGTTGCAGGGGTTCCAGCAAGTCGACATAGCGGGCTTCGGGAAGCGACGCGAGCTGCCCGCGCAGATCAGCGATGCGCCGCCGTTCACTGGCAACCAGGTGATTATAGTCCGCGGGCGCATCCAGACCCTCGGCCTCGACCCTGGCGGCATACACCAGCTCCTTGGTCGGGATGATGGTAAAGACGACCTTGACACCGTTTGCCTGCGCCAGCCTGCCGATACGTGCTGCCACGTCAGCCATAATGTGATAGCCGGCGGCAACCACTGGATGCGCGTCATTGCTCGCCAGCCGGTATCCCGGCGTAAAAACCGTCTGTATGCCATCCTGGAAAACGCTATCCCACTGGTCCTCACCGGCAGATTCCAGTGCAACAGCGGGGATATCGCCTGCAGATAGCGCGGGATCCGGTATCAGCGACTGCCAGTGCGCATTACCGTACACCATCTGAAAGGACTCCAGCGGATCGTTGCCGGTAT
>JASFOC010000442.1:0-3194 GCA_050116715.1 Gammaproteobacteria bacterium | reverse complement strand
CTCATCGACTATTACCGCGAGGTCGCCGCGGTGATGCTGCCGCATCTCGAGGACCGCCCGCTCACGCTGCAGCGCTTTCCCGACGGCATCGGGAAACCGGGCTTCTACCAGCAACAAAGCGCCGACTACTTTCCCGACTGGCTCAGGACCCGCAAGACGCCGCGCGCAGAAAACGGCGATGCGGTGGAGCACGTCGTGTGCAACAACCAGGCGACACTGGTGTATCTCGCCAACCAGGCAGCGATCACCCTGCACGGCTGGCTGGCGCGCGTACCCCGTCTCAATCGTCCCGACCGCCTCATCTTTGACCTCGACCCGCCGGACCATGACTTCGCGATGGTGCGCCGGGCCGCCCGCCAGGTTATTGAACTGATGCAGGCGCTGGAGATGACCCCCTATGTCATGACCACCGGCTCACGCGGCCTGCACGTGGTCGCGCCGCTGCGGGCCACTGCCGATTTCGACAGCGTGCGCGGGCTGGCCCGGGACATGGCTGCCGTGCTCGCCGGCCGCCACCGGGAAACGCTTACCACTGAGCAGCGCAGGCAGAAGCGCCGCGGCCGTCTCTATCTGGACGTGATGCGCAATGCCTACGGGCAAACCGCGGTCATGCCGTACGCGGTGCGCGCCTTGCCCGGTGCCCCGGTTGCAACACCGCTGGACATCGACGAGCTTGGCGACAGCCGGCTCGAGCCGCAGCGCTGGCACCTGAAAAACATCCTGCGTCGCCTCGGCAACAAGGATGATCCGTGGGCGGATATCCGGCGTCACGCCACGTCGCCCGGCCGCATCCGGCAAGCGCTGCGCGCACTGCAGCACGGTTGACGGCTGCCGGGCGCAGCACGGGTTTCCCCCGGGCCGGGTATTGATATTTGTCATTGCCGGCAAGACCTGCCCTGCTACCATTTTTTCCATATTTTGTTCAGCGATGCCGCCCGCGGGGCAACACGCCTGCACCACGGCGACGCCCTGCAAGGAGACAGGGTCCGGAGCTGCAGTCTTTGGCGACAGCGGGTCAGACGCACGCACGTCGACACCGCTCGCCCTGGCCGGCAGCGTGACCCGCGAAGCATTGTCGTGCCCGCAGCGCTGCATCCGGCTGCATAACCGCATCGTGTCAGCGTGGTTCCAAGGAGGAATATTGACATGTCGAATTTATCAAACCCGAACGACCTGACTGCCAGTCCCGCCCGCCAGCAGGTGGCCGCATCTCCACCACGCCTGCTGGTCGAACTGCTGGAAGGCTCGGGCGTCACCATCAACGGCGATGATCCCGGCGATATCCAGGTACACGACATCGAAACCTACCGACGGATACTGACGCGCGGTTCGCTGGGTTTCGGCGAAGCCTACCTGGATGGAATGTGGGACTGTCAGCATCTCGATGACATGTTCACCGCCCTGCACCGGGCCAGTATCGGCGAACGGATACGCACCCTGCCGCGACTGCGGCTGTTGCTCAGCACGCTGGCGAGTATCGCCGATTGCTGGCTGATCAACCGGCAATCACCGCGCCGTGCATTCAGTATCGGCGAGCGACATTACGACATTGGCAACGCGCTGTTCAGGGCCATGCTGGACCCGACCATGTCCTACAGTTGCGGCTACTGGGCACATGCAGACGACCTCGGGCAGGCCCAGCGCGACAAGCTCGATATGATCTGCCGCAAGCTGGAACTCAGGCCCGGTGAGCGACTGCTGGATATCGGCTGCGGCTGGGGCGGGCTGGCACAGTATGCCGCACAGCACTACGGGGTGGAGGTTGTCGGCATTACCGTATCCCGCGAGCAGCTGGCGCTGGCCCGCCAGCGCTGCGCCGGCCTGCCCGTCACAATTGAGCTCATGGATTACCGCGATCTGCGGGGGCAGTTCGACAAAATCGCCTCTGTGGGCATGTTCGAGCATGTCGGCCCGAAGAATTATGCGACCTACTTCGACAGTATCCTGCAGCTGCTTGCCCGCGGCGGCCTGATGCTGTTGCATACCATTGGCGACAGCTGTACCACCCTGGGCAACGACCCCTGGATCAACCGCTATATCTTTCCCGGCAGCAGGCTGCCTTCGGCACAGCAGGTCGCCGCCGCGATCGAGCCGGAGCTGGTTGTCCGCGACTGGCACGAGTTCGGTCGTGACTATGACCGCACCCTGATGGCCTGGTGGGACAACTTCAGACGCGCCTGGCCGGATTTGAGCGGGGATTACAGCGAGCGCTTCTACCGCATGTGGAAATACTACCTGCACTGCTGCGCGGCCGGGTTCCGCGCCGGCCAGCTGCAGCTCTGGCAGATCGTCCTGTCGCGGCGTGAGGCACGTCCGGACTACCAGTCCATCCGGCCATGAGTCCGCGCGCGGGTGCACCGCGTGCCGCGACTTTTCAATGCGCACCCTGAAGTGAATGGCGGTATAGCAGTAACAGCATGCACCATGCGCAGTTTCGTGGCGCAGTTTCGAGCGCGGTGATTCGTCATTCCCGGCTGCCCGGGCGCCAGCAGCTAAAACCCGCCGCTCAACCGTGCGTTGTCGGTACCGGGTGAGACTCCAGCCCCTCGCCAAGGACCTCCAGCGCCTTGAGCACATCTTCCAGCGTGACCGGCTGGGGTTCCGCAGCGGTCATGTTCTCGTCATCAGCGACCATCCGCTCGCGCAGATCGAGTTCCCACTGCCGCAGTTTCTCGATCTTCTGTTCGCGCGTCAGGTCGGTCCTGGCAAGCAGGGACTGCGGGGTCCCGGCCGCCGGTTGTGTCTCTTTCCGATCTTCCTGCATGGTCACTTGCCTCTTACTTTGTGTCAGCCCGTCACCGTGCCGACGGTACCTCGCCTGGCTGGCGTGATTTGCCTGGCTATCCCCCGGCAGAACCTGCCGACGTCCTGGCGACAGTCGTAGACTAGGTGAAAGCTGACAAGGCGTCATTGCGAAATCGCAAGGAGGTCCGGGTACATCTGCGCCGGCTGCCTGCTTGCGGCTGCATTGCAGCAAACAGCGCAGTCAGGCGGACAGCGACAGAGCATGGCGGCCAGTATCAAATCACACAACCGCGGTCTATCCTGCGTGTTGCGTGTTGCGTGTTGCGTGCTGCGTATTGCGAAAACGCAATGACGTTCCCCGGATGCGGGTGCCAGACTATGGATAAAAAAGACGCCAGTGCTGCCAGCGCCTGCCACTGACAGCGCGCTGCAGGGCTGGTGACGAGACA
>JASFOC010000441.1:0-3210 GCA_050116715.1 Gammaproteobacteria bacterium | reverse complement strand
GTAGCCCGGACGCAGCGCAGCGTAATCCGGGGCAAGCTGTGTCATCCGCGGATCACGCCCTGACGGCCTCCATCCGGGCTACATGCTGTCATTCACATACCAAACGCCAGGGGCAACCAGCATGAGTACACAATGTGAAACCACCGCGAAAAAATCCGTCGGTGCGGAGATGGGCTTTTTCGAACGCTATCTGAGCGTCTGGGTGTTTGCCTGCATCATTGCCGGCATCGCCCTGGGCCACTGGTTCCCGGCAGTATTCCAGCAGGCTGGCGCCATGGAAGTCGCGCAGGTCAATCTGCCGGTCGCGGTGCTGGTATGGCTGATGATCCTGCCGATGCTGCTGAAGGTCGACTTCCATGCCCTGCGCGAGGTGCGCAGGCACATGAAGGGGGTTGGCGTCACCCTGCTGGTGAACTGGGCCATCAAGCCGTTTTCCATGGCGCTGCTTGGCTGGCTGTTCATCCGGGTGCTGTTTGCCGACTGGCTGCCGGCAGACCAGTCCGACAGCTATATTGCCGGGCTGATCCTGCTGGCCGCAGCACCCTGCACTGCCATGGTGTTCGTCTGGAGCCACCTGAGTAACGGCCATCCCGGCTTCACCCTCTCGCAGGTCGCGCTCAACGACGTCATCATGGTGTTCGCCTTCGCTCCAATCGTCGGCCTGTTGCTGGGCATGGCCTCGATCACCGTACCCTGGGCAACCCTGGTACTGTCGGTGCTGCTGTACATTGTGCTACCGGTCGCGGTCGCCACCCTGTGGCGGCGCTGGCTGCTGTCCCGCGAGTACGGCGTTGCCCGGCTCGCTGCCCTGCTGCGGCGGCTGCACCCCCTGTCCCTCAGCGCGCTGCTGGCCACGCTGGTGCTGCTGTTCGGCTTCCAGGGCGGGCAGATCCTGGCACAGCCGCTGATTATCGTGCTGCTGGCAATCCCGATCCTGGTGCAGGTCTACCTGAATTCGGGAATCGCCTACCTGCTAAGCCGCAAGCTGGGTGTAGCCCACTGCGTCGCCGCCCCCTCTGCCCTGATCGGCGCCAGTAACTTCTTCGAACTGGCAGTTGCCACCGCCATCAGCCTGTATGGCCTGGATTCCGGGGCAGCCCTGGCGACCGTGGTCGGCGTACTGGTCGAGGTGCCGGTGATGCTGTCAGTGGTGCGCATCGTCAACCGCACGCGCCCCTGGTACGAGCAGGCGCTCGCACACTGAAACCGTGCCCTGCAGCATGGTCAAACAACGCCGGCGACAACCGATAACGCCATAGTCCTTGATTAACCTGCCAATACGGGTCTAATCTGTGAATCATGCACCGCCGCCTGCACACACTGCTGCTGATCCTGGTCACGCTCTCCGTGGCACTGGCCCCACTGCGCGGCGCCTGGGCACTGCCGGAGACGACGACACCCGACAGCGGGTCCCACTGCGCCGGTATGCAGCATGACATGCAGCAGATGGATCATGGCGCTGCCCAGGGCGACAACACCGGCAACAAAACGCACAAGTGCAAATCCGGCTGCAACGGTTCCTGCTGTGACAAGGGTTGCAGCATCTGTTTGCATGCCACGACGGCGATTCCCGCCAGTGTGATACTGCTGCACCCGGTACCCGAGCACGAGCACGGCCTGCCCGTTGCCGACAACTTCCCCGAGCGTCACCCGGACCCCCCGCTACACCCGCCAATCGCAATTCATAGCTGATACGGCGCACACCGGAATGCCTGCCGCCCCGCGGCAGGCGGCAGGTGTGCGATATTCCATCTGTACTGTTATGGAGATGCACCATGTTTCATTACCGGAATTGCGTCCTGCCTGCCGGAAAGGCCAGGACACTGGCGCTGCTGTTGCTGCCGGGGCTTGCCCTGCTACCCGCTAGCGCGGGTGCCGCGCTGGAACTGGGCGAGGCGATTCGCATCGCCCTGGAAAACGACCCGGCCAGCGCGGCCAGCCGCGCCAGCGCCCGTGCCCAAAGCGAAAACGCCATCGCCGAAGGCCAGCTGCCGGACCCCAGGCTCAGGACCGGCCTCTACAACCTGCCGCTGGATGACCTTGATATCAACAGCGAGCCGACCACGCAATTTCGCCTCGGCATAGAACAGACCTTCCCGCGCGGTGACACGCTGTATCACCGCCAGCTGCGCACTGAATCGCTGGCCGGTGCAGAGCAGGCAAACGCTGCAAGCACCACGCTGCAGACCGTGCGCGACGTGCGCCGGCACTTCCTGGAGCTCTACTACCAGGTGCGTGCCGCCGCGATCGTGGCCGAGACCCGCAAGCTGTTCGCGCAACTTGTCGACATCACCCAGGCGCACTACGGCAGCGGCCGCGTCAGCCAGCAGGACGTGCTGCGCGCCTCGCTGGAACTGGCGCGCCTCGACGACCGGGCGACGCGGATCGAGACCGCAGCCGACGAGAACCGTGCCGCGCTGGCGAAGTGGCTGGCTGCCGCGGCCGACCTGCCGCTGGCTGAGCACTTTCCCGAGCTCCCTGCCCTGCCCGCAAGGACGCAGCTCGACACCGCCCTGCTGCAACATCCGGTACTGGCAGCGGAAACCGCGCGGGTGAATGCCATGAAGCAGGGTATCCGGATTGCGCAGGAACAGTACAAGCCCGGCTGGAGCGCCGGGATCGAGTACCGCAAGCGTTTTGGCGATGACCCGGACGGCAACCCGCGCAGCGACATGATGGCCGCCATGCTCAATGTCGACCTGCCGCTGTTCACCGGCAACCGCCAGGACCGGCGGCTTGCCGCCAGCATCGCCGAAACGGAAGCCGCGGAACTGCGGCGCGACGACAAGCTGCGCGAGCTACGACGCATGCTGGCGGCGGACTATGCGGACTGGCAGCGGCTCGGGGAACGCGCCGCCCTGTACGAGGCGAAACTGCTGCGCGAGGCGACTGCCAACGCCGACGCCTCGCTGCACGCCTACCAGAGCGGGGTCACCGAGTTCACCACCCTGATGCGGGCACGCATCACGGAGCTGGACGTACGCCTCGACGAACTGCGCATTCGTGTCGATCGTGCACGCGCGCAGGCCAACCTGCTGTACCTTGCCGGAGAAGGCCAGTGAAAACGCACTTCAGACACCTGCTGGGCATTGCCCTGATCATTTTCATCACACCATGGCCACCGGCAGCCGGCGCCGCGGATGAAGCGGAGGTCCTCTACTGGGTCGCACCCATGGATCCCAACTACCGGCGCGACAAGCCCGGCAAGTC
>JASFOC010000440.1:0-3211 GCA_050116715.1 Gammaproteobacteria bacterium | reverse complement strand
AGCAGGCACAGCACTGCTCCCAGTATCGCCCGCACGGAATGTAATTCTAGCATAGGTCTGAAATCCGGCCCTGTTGAACCAGTTATGGCTTATTATGAAACCTATCCTGTCTGGTCGACATGATATTGGTCAAGTCTCTTGCGAACGCATCGTGACCGGAAACCCCCGATTACGCGCGAATTCAGCGCCGGGTTGATGCGTTGTGGCGCTATTACCTGACACGGCAAGTGGTTTCTTTGCATCCGGATGACAGGGGTAAGGCGCAGACCTGCAGGCCGTTGCCGCCGGCAATCACCTGCCGGATGGTCGATACAGGACCACCGTAAGATCATCCGGATGGCCGCCGTCCTGCATCGCCCGCAGACAGTTCGCCATCAGCTGCCTGGCAACAGACTCCAGCGGTCCCTTGCGCACCGTCTCGATTATTTCCTCGACCATGAGGTTGTCAACCAGGCCGTCGCTGGCCATGACGACCGTATCGTAGGTCGCGAGCCTGCGCAGCGGTCCCAGTTCGACCCGCATGTCCGGCGACCCGACCACGTTGGAGACGATATGCCGCTCTTCCGCGTGCATGGCACCGGCCTCGTCAAGCATGCCGGATTCCACGGCATGGCCGATCGGTGAATGTTGTATCGTCTGCTGCTTGAGCAGGCCGCGCTGCCCTGTGACAAGGATAGAGGAATCGCCTGCGTGATAGGTTCGCATGCCGGCGTCGCTGATTTCCGTGACCGCCAGTGTTGTTGCCGCACCATTGCCCAGCGCGATGATGGCCTGGTTCGCGGCGTCGATACCCCGCAGCACGGCCTCCCGCAATCCGCCGCCGGCCACGACGTCACGGGTCGCGTCGACGAGCGCATCAATCGCCATGCGCGATGCCAGTGCCCCGTCCGCGTGTCCACCGAGACCATCAGCAACTACAATCAGGCCGTTCTGCCTGTCGATTGAAATCAGGGCCGCCGCATCCTCGTTGCCGGTGGTCTTTCCCGGTGCCTGTACTGAAAACAGTGCAACCCTGCCCTGCAGGAACGGCAGCGTGTGCGGTTCCAGGCAATCCGTGCCGGCAACAATCCTGACCATGGTGAGCGGCAATGCAATTTCCGGAGGCAGCATCTCCATCAGTTCCACTCCATGGTTTCCAGGTAGGCCTTGATCTGCCCGGCACTGCGAAATTTCTTCAGTATGAGTGTGCGTTTCAGTCCGCAGCAAATCGCCTTGATCTCCGGCGGGTGTTTCGCATAGCGCGCAGCGCCGCCCATGGAATCGTAGAAGATCCGTATCATGTTGATGACATCCGCGTGGATATTGGCCTTGCTGGGGGCGCCCCAGTGAAACAGGTCGATGAGCTTCAGGTCAAAACCGAGACCGTAGCGTTGCAGGATAATATTGTCGGTGTGCAGGTCGCCATGATACTCCCCCAGCGCGTGGATACACTCGATGCCGGCTGCCAGTGCATGCAGCAAGTGCAGGGCCTGGAAGGGAGCCAGCCGGTGGCCTGGCTGTCGCCTGATAAAATCGGTCAGTAATTCACCGTCGACGAATTCGGATATCAGGAAGGAGACCGGGTATGACTTGCAGGTAATGGTATCCTGGGTGTGATACTGGATGACCACGGGGCACTGGCGCAGCTTGTGCAGTTTGCGGGCATAGAACTTCAGCGCACGATCACGAATATTCCGGTGCGGGAAAAAGAACTTTGCCGTTCGCTCGATGCCGCAGAGTCGTTCCCGGATCAGGTACACCTCACCCTCCCAGCCCGCTCCGAGCCAGGACAGGATCACGTACTTGCCGGCCACGACCTGTCCTGGCTGCAGTTGCAGTCTGGTAATGCGCGGCGGTTTCTGTCTCGCGATTGCAGCCAATTGCTGGTCCCCTGATATGCCGCTGTTACTGTTGCTTTACAGCAGCTAATCTTTGCACCGGCAGCCCGTCAGCACAAGAAAATATATCGGTGTTTTACCGCAACAGCCGGGTTATCCAGTGCTCGTACTCGTCGCGCCCTGTTGCTATGCTGTTGGCAGGACAGACCTGCGACAGCAGCACAAGCCCCGCTTTCCGGCAAGCTTGCAAACGCAACTATAGCCAGTCGCAGCCCACTTTTTCATCAGGAGATCAGAATGCCAAAAGACGTGGAACTGGTACTGGAAAACGGCACAATTACCCTGCCCGTTATCGAGGGTACCGAGGGTGAGCGTGCCATCGACATCAGAAAACTGCGTGAGCAAACAGGCCTGGTCGTGCTGGACCCCGGGTTCGGCAACACTGCCAGCTGCGAAAGCGCCATCACCTATATCGACGGGGAAAAAGGCATACTGCGTTACCGCGGCATCCCGCTGGAGAGTTTTGAACAGAACCCCAACTTCGTCGAGGTTGCCTGGCTGCTGGTGTTTGGCAGGCTGCCCACGGCAACGGAATACGCCCAGTTCAGTTCGCAACTCACCCGCCACGCCAATCTTGACGAGGACATGAAGCACCACTTTTCCGGGTTCCCGCGCTCGGCACCACCCATGGCGGTTCTATCGGCGTTGCTTTCAACCCTGTCCTGTTTCCATCCGGAGTTTAACGACCTGGAAGATGCCAGCCAGTTCGAACAGGCAACGGCACGCCTGATCAGCAAGATCCGCACACTGGCCGCCTACACCTATCGCCGCTCCCGGGGACTGCCCTATATCTACCCCGACCCCAACCTGCCGTATGTCACCAACTTCCTGCACATGATGTTTTCGGAGCCCTACCAGCCTTATCTGTGCCAGGACGAAGTGCGCAGCGCCCTCAACCTGGTGCTGATCCTGCACGCCGACCACGAACAGAACTGCAGCACCTCGACCGTACGCATGGTGGGCTCCAGTAACGCCAACCTGTTTGCCTCCTGCGCTGCCGGCGTGTCCGCACTGTGGGGGCCGCTGCACGGCGGCGCCAATGTGAAGGTGATCGAGATGCTGGAGAAGATTCATCGCGGCAAGCTGACGGCAGAGGAATACATCAAGCAGGCGAAGGACAAGTCCAGCCAGGTACGCCTGATGGGATTTGGTCACCGTGTCTACAAGAACTTCGACCCTCGCGCCATCCTGCTGCGCAAGGTGAGCGAGCAACTGCTGAACAAGATCCAGATTAGCGACCCGCTGCTGGACATCGCGCGCAACCTGGAGGAGATTGCCCTCAAGGATCCCTATTTCCTGGAGCGCCAGCTGTATCCCAATGTCGACTTCTACAG
>JASFOC010000439.1:0-3218 GCA_050116715.1 Gammaproteobacteria bacterium | reverse complement strand
TACAACCAACCATTTTACTCACACACCCATTTTCCGAGGAAACCTGATTCTCGGAACTTAAACGGCGGCCCGAAAACCACCGTCGTGCCCCTCTGAATATCAGTCCATGGCGCAACTTCCTTATCAATGGTGCAAAGATGGAATGAAACAATAAAAAACTTCTATCGGGGAAAATACTTATTTTTACGGATTAGTTGCGATTGTTTGATTTAGATCAAATGCCTACACCAACCTGAAACAGCACAGTGTCCGATGACTCAAAAAGCATTCACATCCGACGTCACCAGATTCGAAGTCCTTGCGGTCACAACACCTCTACATAAAGATCATGGCGTTATGGCGTTGAGGCCAGGGGATTGTCCATTTCCCATAATCCCTTGGTCTGAAGTGCCCCTCATTGAATTCATGGGGTTATGGCATTGGGCCAAGGGATCGGGGTCCCTTGGTGTGGAGCATTGTTGGGCAATTTCGACTACCAAGCAAATCGCCTTTCATGCAAGCTTTGGTAAGTGTGGTTAGTGATAGATAGTCAGATTCACTTAACAAGGTATCGGAGCCTGGTATCCCGTACTATTCAGCAGCAGTTTCATCCTGATTTGCAAGGATCATCTCCCCCAATAATAATTTTATTGTCTGGTCCAGCTCGTCAATGTGGGCCGGCTTCTGCAACAAGATGCTGTTTTCCAGCAGAGTGTTGGCTTCACGAGGCAACGTAATATCGCCTGTCAATATGATTGCTGGAATTAAGGTGTCCGCAATAGCCCGAATGTTTTGGACCAGTTCGGTTCCCATGCATTCACCAGGCAAGCGGTAGTCTGCAATAATGAGGTCGGGGTTTGGTAATTCGGACCCTATCAGATCCATAGCGGTTTGCGCATTCGGAGCAGAAATGACTGTGTAGCCAAGCGTCGTCAGCAGCAAACGATTTGCGTCCAGGACAATTGCATCGTCATCGATGAGAAGAATACTGGCACTAGTTGACTGCTTGTTAAGTACAGCAGTTAGCGGAGGTCCAGAAGATTTCACATTCACCTTACCGTCTGCTAGGGGTACATGGATCTCGAAGCTGCTACCTTCGCCTTCGACGGAATGTACTGATATCGGGTGATTCAGGAGGTCAGTGATGCGCTTGACAATGGCTAACCCTATTCCTGTTCCCCTGCCGCGATCACGTGACTGATTGTTAAGCTGGTAAAACTCTTCGAAGATGATCTCCTGCATGGATTCCGGTATACCCATACCACTATCCCGTACTTCAATGCGTAGCAGGTCACCACATCGCTCACATCCAATCACAACACTTCCCTGCCGGGTATACTTGATCGCGTTACTGATCAGATTCTGAAGAATTACTCGCAGCAGTGTGCGGTCACTTTTTACAACTGCGTCACAGGGCTTGAGTTCCAGAATCAGCTCATTAGACATCGCGAGAGACTGAAATTGATCAGAGAGCTGTTCAAGCAATGCCCCAATGGGAAAGGCACTAAGGTCCGGCAGAAGGATTCCGGTATCGAGATTGCTGATATCAAGCAATCCCTCCAGCATGTCTTGCAAGGCTTGCGAGGCATCCCTCAACTGCTTTATAGGTCTGAAGAGGGCCGGATCTGTATTGGTCAAAGCCAGAAGATCAGTGTTTGCAGTTATCGCCTGCAAAGGCTGCCTCATATCATGGCTGGCAGCTGCAAGAAACCGCGTCTTTGAAGCATTGGCATCTTCGGCAGCCCGTTTTGCCTTGTTCAATGCGTTTTCCATTTTTTTTCTTTCAGTAATGTCTCTGGCAAAGATTGCGACAGCTTCAACATTCCCCTTGGAATCGACTACCGGACACATATTGTTGTCATACCAGTATCCTGCTCGATGATCCTCAAAGCGGACTGATTCTCCATTGGAGAATACTTCACCTGCGTACATCTTCCTGTTCTTCGCGAGCGAGCCGGATACTAACTCGTCAAGTGCACGTCCTTGTATTTGTTCGACGCTCCCCTGAAAGCCCTTGGCGGCACGCTTATTGACAATCTCCAACTTGAAATTACGGTCCAGAAGCACTACGACATCATCAGTAGCGGCATTGATCAGTGCCCTCAACTTCTGTTCGCTCTTATACAGTGCTTCCTCGATTTGTTTGCGGGCGTTGATGTCTGTCATCGTACCTACCATACGCAGCGGTTTACCGTACAGATCACGTTCAACTACCCGACCTCTACCAAGAACCCATATGTAGTCATTGTCGACATTTCGGAGTCGATGCTCCTCACTCCATGCCGGTAACTCGCCGGCCAAATGCGAATACAGTGATTGCAGGATATGGGGCTTGTCATCCGGATGAATTCGGTCCTCCCAGGATGAATAGCTGCCATCGACAATTTCTTCTCCGAGGATACGACCCCAGCTTGGGCTGTATGACACCTTGCCGGTTGTTAAATACCAATCCCACAAGCCATCCTGGGTTGCCTCCATAGCCAGACGATACTTTTCCTCGCTCTCATGAAGCGCAGCCTCATAAATTTTTCGTTCGGTGATATCAATGAGAATGCAGTGTGTACGCTGGAACTCGCCATGCGCGTCGCGTACTATGCGTCCGCTCACGGACATCAGCTTGCGAGTTCCATTTTTGCACTTGAACTCAAACTCAACAGCATTTATGGAATCGTGCTGCAGGAAATCACTAAACCCCTGCCTAAGCTTGTCTCCCTGTCCTGAAACATGAAAATCACCAATGTATCTGCCGAGCACTTCTTCTCGTGTATAGCCAAAGGCTTCCTCCCAAGCCGGATTGACTTCCAGGAGTCTGCCGCTGGAATCCAGCGACTGGTAAGGCAGGGGAGCCTCTTCGTAAAGTTGACGAAAATGAGAATCGACCTGTGGAGTATCATTTGACGATGTATAAACCATTTATATCGGCGCCAAGCAGTGGAAACACTCCATATTGGAAATGACCTACAACGAAACCAATCCATATTATTTAGTATGAAAGTTACTCGAAACTTCAAGGCAGAGCAAAATTTCACACGTCGCTGCGGGAGTCTAAATTCATTTAAAGACTGCTCGAATACCAGGAAAGTCGCGGTCTCTTTCGTAGATTCCAGTCCTTGCCAGGCCAGCAGGTAGCGTGACCGGAAATCGATGATAGTGAGTAAGCGCCCACGCAGGTAGGCCGCGTCCGACGCCACCAGGTTCGAGTCCTGGCGGGCCCACCATCTTCATTAGAAATCATCAAG
>JASFOC010000438.1:0-3221 GCA_050116715.1 Gammaproteobacteria bacterium | reverse complement strand
ATGGTCGCCAGCACCGCTAACACCGACATTTCCGGATCCAGCGTCGTTGCGGCCGGTGGCCCGCTGAGCGTGGGGGCGCTGGAGGACAGCAGCGCCACCGGGGTTGATGGAGATGCCGCTGACAACATTATTCGCGGCGCCGGTGTCGCGTTCGCATTCCGCCGGGCCGCTGCCGGATGAGGTGACCTGGAGCTGATGGCTCGGGTGGGTGTCAGTCTGCAAACCCCGTCTTGTTTCCGCAGCCTGATGATCTACTAACATAAGTGTGCTATAGACGACCTGCAGAAATTCCAGGTTATGTGAGTCAAGTAGAGGAAAAATGTTATGCGCCAAGCTCAAGGCGAGAATTCAGAAAAGGATCAGACCGCGCCCCGGGCGTCCGCCGCAGGGTCACAGAAAACCCGGCAGAGCCGGGTTTCGAACAGGACCTGCAAATACCCGGGCCTGGAAACCGTGATTCATGGTAATGGTGCGATTGCCCATGTGATGGGACACGTCTGCGGTGGTGTGATCGGTTTCCCCATTACCCCCTCCACAGAGATCTCCGAGCTGTTCGAGGCCTTTCGTGCCAGGGGCGGCTGCAATGTCTGGGGCAAGCATCCTTTCTTCTACGAACCCGAGGGCGAGCATTCCGCCCAGAGCGGCGCCATGGGGGCGACCCTGACCGGCGGCCGTTTCATTTCCAATGCCTCCTCCAGCCAGGGTGTTCTCTACGGACTCGAATCCCATTATGTCTCTGTCGGCAAGAAGATCGGCGGGTTCGTGTTGCAGGTGGCCGCGCGGGTGGTATCGAAGCATTCACTCAACGTCATGGCCGGGCACGATGACGTCTATGCCCTGTTGCCTTCGGGTTACACTATCCTGTTTGGCAGCAATCCCCAGGAGGCCGCCGACCTCGCAGCGATTGCCTATCGCGTCAGTTCCCTGTCGATGGTGCCCGTGACCAATGCGATGGACGGCTTTTCCACCAGTCACATGCAGTGTGAGACCCTGCTGCCCGAGCCCGAACTGCTGAAAGAATTTCTCGGCGACCCGGCGGGCCGGATCAAGTGCCCGACAGTCGCGCAGGACATGTTGTACGGCGCCAAGGGCCGCGTCTACCAGCTGCAGGCGTACCTGCAGAGACATCACGGCGACATCCGGCCGGACAGCCTTGCCGCACTGGATGAGTTTCTTGTCAGCCGTGCCGCCGGGGTCGAGGCGGACAATGCGGGTGACATGCTGCAGGACACGCTGGCATGGATTCCGGAGGAACTGCAGGGGCAGTGGCGCCGGCAGTGGGTCAATGCCTGGGAGAAAGGCACCCGCCAGCTGGTGCCCGCCATGGTTGACGTCAACAATCCAGGCCTTACCGGCGGCGTGCAGAACCAGCCGGATTTCCAGGCGGGCCTGGTCGACCATAAAACCCACTTCGTCAACGAGATCCCGAATTTCGTCAGGCAGGCGATGGATGAATACGGCGAGCTGACCGGGCGTCACTACAACCCGGTACAGACGTTCCTGGCTGATGATGCCGAGTACGTGATTGTCGGCCTGGGATCGGTAACAGACGACGCCGAAGCCGTTGCGACCTACCTGCGCGGTCAGGGCAAAAAAGCGGGAGTAGTCTCGATCAAGCTGCTGCAGCCGTTTCCGGAAGGCGAACTCGTTGCTGCGCTGGCGGGAAAGAAAGCCGTTACGGTGCTGGAGCGTTCCGAGGTCACCGCACTCACCAACCTGGTGACCCAGGCACTGTTCAAGGCGCGCGAGAATAACGACCTGATCCGTCACCGGGGCATCCCGCCTATCGACAGCCTGCCCAAAATCAGTACCGGTATCTTTGGCATAGGTGCGCATGATCTGCAGCCGCGCCACCTCGTTGCTGCCTACAGGAACATGGAGAGCACGCTCAACGTGCCGTTCTTCTACCTGGGGTCACAGTTCTTCGAGAAGAACCCGTCGCCCCGCAATGCCGGGCTGCAGCAGCGGCTGAAGCGTGCCTACCCGGAGACCGAGTTTATGGCGCTGGAGGCGGCGGAGAACCCTGTCTTGCTGCCAGCCGACGCGTTCCGCATCCGGTTCCATTCCGTGGGCGGCTACGGAACCATCGCAACCGGTAAATTGCTGACCGACATCCTTGCCGGTGTCATGGAGATGCATTCCAAGTCCGCACCAAAATACGGTTCGGAGAAGAGCGGGGCCCCGACCAACTTCTACATTTCCCTGAGTCCCGAACCCATCAAGATCACCAATGCGGAACTGGAGGATGTCGAGATCGTTGTATCCCCCGACCACAAGGTGTTCAGTCACACCAATCCGCTTCGCGGTCTTGTCGAAGACGGCACCTTGATCATGCAGTCCCATCACACGCCGCTCGAGGTGTGGCAGGAGCTGCCGGCGTTTGCACGCAAGCACATCCGCGAGAAAAGAATCCAGTTATATATCGTCGATGCCTTCGGTGTTGCCAAGCGGCATGCACCCGTCCCGGAACTGGAGATCCGTATGATGGGCATCGCCTTCATCGGCGCGATTTGCGGACACGTCGACCGGATTGCCGCAGACCGGTCGAAGGATGCGATCCTGGAGAAAGTTGAGCAGCAGGTGACGAAGAAGTTCGGCGCCAAGGGCAAGTCGGTGGTCGACAGCAATATGAAAGTGGTGCGTGACGGTCTGGAAGCCACCTGCAGGATTGATTACAACGCCGTGGAATTCAGGGAGGCCGAGAGGCTCGTGCCCGTGCAGGGCGGACCCGGTGTCGAAGTCTCCGCAGCCATGTCCAGGGCCACCGGCAGTTCGGTGACGAACGGTTTGTTCGACCAGTCCTACTACAACGACATCATGGCCGACCGCATCAAGGACGGCAGCATCGGTGAAGCCCCGGTCATGCCCGGCAGCGGCCTGTTCATGCCGGTAGCCAGCGCCGCCTGGAAAGACAAGGGCATGTTCCGGCTCGACGTGCCGAAATATAGCGCCTGGCTGTGCACTGGCTGCATGGAGTGTGCAGTTGTCTGTCCGGATGCGGCGATTCCCAACACGGTTCACGATATCCACGATTTGCTGCTGACGGCTATCGGCAAACTGGATGTGACCGAACAGCACAGGGCCCAGATGTCCGGCCAGGTATTCCCGCTGACGAAGACCATTCGCGCGGCTTACCGGAAACTTCCAGCCAGGGACAGCAAGGCATTCAGTGAAATCGTCGCCGAATCCATTGCTGGCCTGGAACTCGACAATGCCAGTCT
>JASFOC010000437.1:0-3225 GCA_050116715.1 Gammaproteobacteria bacterium | reverse complement strand
TGGTTGCCTACGATTTTGGCGTGAAGCGCAATATCCTGCGGATGCTGGCGGACCGCGGCTGCCGCATCACCGTGGTCCCGGCGCAGACCCCGGCAAGCGACGTGCTTGCGCTGCAGCCCGATGGCGTATTCCTGTCCAACGGGCCGGGCGATCCGGAGCCCTGTGACTATGCCATCAGCGCGATCCGGACGCTGCTGGAAACCGGGGTCCCGGTATTCGGCATCTGCCTTGGACACCAGTTGCTGGCGCTGGCCAGCGGCGCGCAGACCATGAAGATGAAGTTCGGTCACCACGGGGCCAACCACCCGGTGCAGGACCTGGCCAGCAAGCGCGTCATGATTACCAGCCAGAACCACGGCTTTGCCGTCGCTGCCGACAGCCTGCCGGATACCCTGCGCGCGACCCATCGTTCGCTGTTCGACGGCTCCCTGCAGGGCATCGCCCGGAATGACCGCCCGGCGTTCAGCTTCCAGGGACATCCCGAGGCCAGTCCCGGACCGCACGATGTCGCGCCACTGTTCGACCACTTTATTGAATTAATGCAGCAAGGCCATTAGCGACACAGGACGGGGGTTCCCCGAGCCAACCATGCAACAGGAATTTTCTCCGCGCAGCCCGTGATTTCTGTGGTGACAATACAATGCCTAAAAGAACCGACATACACAGCATCCTGATCATCGGCGCCGGTCCCATCGTCATTGGCCAGGCCTGTGAATTCGACTATTCCGGTGCCCAGGCCTGCAAGGCCCTGCGCGAGGAAGGGTTTCGCGTCATCCTGGTGAATTCCAATCCGGCGACCATCATGACGGACCCGGATACGGCGGATGCGGTCTATATCGAGCCGGTCCACTGGCAGACAGTGGCTCACATCATCGAAAAGGAACGTCCGGACGCGCTGCTGCCGACCATGGGCGGCCAGACCGGGCTTAACTGCGCGCTGGACCTGGTGCGCGAAGGTGTGCTGGAGAAGTTCGGCGTGGAGCTGATCGGCGCCAGCCGCGAAGCCATCGATATGGCCGAGGACCGCGGCCTGTTCCGCGATGCCATGACGGAAATCGGTCTGGCAACACCGAAGGCCTCCGTGGTGCACAGTATGGAGGAGGCGCTGCAGGTGCCGGCCCTGATCGGATTCCCCGTCATCATCCGGCCTTCCTTTACACTCGGCGGCAGTGGTGGCGGTATTGCCTACAACAAGGAAGAGTTCGGCGAGATCGTCGAACGCGGCCTCGATATGTCGCCGACCAGCGAGGTGCTGCTGGAGGAATCCATCCTTGGCTGGAAAGAGTTCGAGATGGAGGTGGTGCGCGACCGTAATGACAACTGCATCATCATCTGTTCCATCGAGAATCTCGATCCCATGGGTGTGCACACGGGTGATTCCATTACCGTGGCACCGGCGCAGACCCTGACCGACAAGGAATACCAGATCATGCGCGACGCCTCGATCGCGGTGCTGCGCAAGATCGGTGTCGAGACCGGTGGTTCCAACGTGCAGTTCGCCATCAACCCGCAGGACGGGCGCATGATCATCATCGAGATGAATCCGCGGGTATCGCGCTCCTCGGCGCTGGCGTCCAAGGCGACCGGCTTCCCGATCGCCAAGGTGGCGGCTAAGCTGGCAGTCGGCTTCACCCTGGACGAACTGCAGAACGAAATCACCGGCGGGGCCACCCCGGCCTCGTTCGAGCCGACGATCGACTACGTGGTCACCAAGGTGCCGCGCTTCACCTTTGAAAAATTCCCGCAGGCGGAGGCGGTGCTTGGCACCCAGATGAAGTCAGTCGGCGAGGTTATGGCTATCGGTCGCACCTTCCAGGAATCCCTGCAAAAGGCCTTGCGCGGGCTGGAAACCGGGGTAGACGGACTCAATGAAATCTACGACCTGGAAACGGATGAGGCGTTGCCCGAGCTCAGGCGGGAGCTGCGCATTGCCAGTCCCGATCGGCTCTGGCGCGTGGCCGATGGCTTACGCGCCGGACTGTCGCTGGAAGAACTGTATGATCTGACCGCGATCGACCCCTGGTTCCTGGCCCAGATCGAAGACCTGGTCTTCGAGGAAAGCGCCGTGCGCGCGCGCGGTATCGAGGATCTCGACGCGGACCGGCTGCGCTGGCTGAAGCGCAAGGGTTTCTCGGACCGCCGCCTGGCGAGCCTGCTGGGCTGCACCGAGGCGGTAATCCGTGAGCGCCGCCATGAACTGGACGTCCACCCGGTCTACAAGCGCGTCGACACCTGTGCGGCCGAATTTTCCACTGCCACCGCGTATCTCTACTCGACCTATGAAGCAGAATGCGAAGCGGCGCCTACCAGCCGTGAAAAAATCATGGTGCTGGGTGGTGGACCCAACCGGATAGGGCAGGGCATCGAATTCGATTACTGCTGCGTGCACGCGGCCATGGCCTGCCGGGATGACGGCTATGAAACCATCATGGTCAACTGTAATCCGGAAACCGTGTCCACCGACTACGACACCTCGGACCGGCTGTATTTCGAACCGGTTACGCTGGAAGACGTGCTGGAGATCATTCATGTCGAGCAGCCGAAAGGCGTGATCGTGCAGTATGGCGGGCAGACCCCGCTGAAATTGTCGCGCGGCCTGGAAGCCAATGGCGCGCCGATTATCGGTACCTCTGCAGACGCCATCGACTATGCCGAGGACCGCGAGCGCTTCCAGAAGATGGTGGAGAAGCTGGGTCTGCTGCAGCCGCCAAACCGGGTGGCCTCCACCGCGGAGGCTGCGCTGGTGCTGGCTGAGGAGGTGGGTTACCCGCTGGTGGTGCGGCCGTCCTACGTGCTGGGTGGACGCGCGATGGAAATCGTCTATTCACAGGAGGACCTGGCGCGTTACATGCGCGAGGCAGTGCAGGTGTCCAATGATTCGCCGGTGCTGCTGGACCACTTTCTCGATGATGCCGTGGAGGTCGACGTCGATGCCATCTGTGACGGCGAGACGGTGCTGATCGGCGGGATCATGGAACATATCGAACAGGCCGGCGTGCATTCCGGCGACTCCGCCTGCTCCCTGCCGCCCTACACCCTCAGCGAGGATGTGCAGGCGCGCATGTGCGAGCAGGTCGCGAAAATGGCGATGGAACTGAAAGTCTGCGGTTTGATGAATACGCAGTTTGCCGTGAAGGGTGAGGATATCTATCTGATCGAGGTAAATCCGCGTGCCTCGCGTACCGTGCCGTTTGTCTCCAAGGCGACGGCGCGCCCGCTGGCGAA
>JASFOC010000436.1:0-3234 GCA_050116715.1 Gammaproteobacteria bacterium | reverse complement strand
TCACTCCAGGACAATTCTTCAAGTAAAACAGCGCCTCTTCACAGGAGGACATCTCCGAGCAGTGTATTTTGCCAGCACAACTGAAATCGGCGCGCTCCGTGCCTTCGATACTCGACAAGCCCTGAGGGCGGCTTTCATGCGCGGTAGTTGCCGTTTTTTCACTGAAGATGCTGTACGCCGCCGCACCGGCACCGAGGACAAGAAAAAGCGCGATCAGCTTTCCGAAAATCCCGCTGCTTTCTTCAATGCGCTTTGGTCTTGGTTTTTTTGCTTTAGCTCGTATCGATGAAGCCCCTAAGATACTCGCGTTAACCGCCCTCTTTTTTCCATTGTTGTCGAGGTGTACTTCGAAGGTTATCTCGTCGCCTACCAATGGCCGACGGGCCATGTTCTTCAGAGCAGATATATGAACAAAGACGTCAGGCCCACCACCCTCGGGGGAAATAAAGCCGAACCCTTTGCCATCATTCCAACGGTTCAACTTACCCCTCAACTCGGCAATCCCCTTTTTTAGCCTAACAATCCGAAACCATGTGCGCGCATTTCATGCGCGTCTCATGCGTTGAGTAGTTAGATGCTCCACGACTGCTTCCAGGTTCGAACACATCAATAACACTCCCCTGTCGGACTGCGCACATTCGTATAGTCAGATCTTCCAGGAACGAGCAAATATTCATAATGGCTAAAGCGAAGTGAAACGAATGCTCACAATAGCGCTGCTTTGTGGCTTTCGTTTCACTTCGCTTTTCTAGCATTTTTCTCGCCCCGTGAATATCAGGCCTTCCTGATTTATTAAATCAGACAACATTGATTTTGTTTTAGGAATCTTCCTCAGCTGCATATCTGCATCTAACTATAAGTAGTTTGCCTAAATGCAAAATATCAGTTTTTTCATTTAGGCAATATAGTGAATTGTCCTACAAACAAAACAAAGCGTTAGCCTCATCATAGGTTGCCCAATACAAAATGCAAACTTTGCAGGGGCGCATATGGAACAGCCACGTCTTCTTGATCGTGTCCGGGAGGCCATACGAGTCAGACATTACAGCCTGCGAACAGAGCAGTCCTATATTCAGTGGATTCGCCGTTTCATACTTTTTCATGACAAGCGCCACCCTGACGCCATGGGAGAACCGGAAATCAGTGCCTTTCTTTCCCATCTTGCCGTCGATCGCAAGGTATCCGCATCGACACAAAACCAGGCATTGTCAGCAATTCTGTTTCTGTACCAGAAGGTACTGGAGCACAAACTGGACTGGCTGGACGATGTTGTTCGTGCGAAACGACCGCGACGCCTACCGGTCGTATTGACACAAAACGAGGCTGGCGCGTTGCTTGCTGAAATATCCGGTATCAATGGCCTCATTGCGCGCCTGCTTTACGGCACAGGCATGCGACAGATGGAGTGTCTTCGACTACGCGTCAAGGATGTGGATTTTCACTACAGGCAGATACATGTACGTTCCGGCAAGGGTGACAAGGATCGGGTAACCATTCTGCCTGACCGGCTCAGGGATGACCTGAAGACCCAGATGAAGAATGCATATCAACGACATCAGCGTGATTTAAATGAGGGATTGGGTGAAACGCGTCTACCTCATGCCCTTTCACGAAAATACCCGAATGCCGGCCGGGAATGGGGCTGGCAGTTCGTCTTCCCGTCCACTAATCGCTCTGCAGATCCCTACTGCGGCACCATCAGGCGACATCACTGGCATCACACCAACCTGCATCGAGCGATAAAGCAGGCGGCACGAACCCTCAACCTGACCAAGCCGGTCAGCAGCCATACCCTGCGTCATAGTTTCGCGACCCATCTCATCGAGAACGGCTACGACATCCGCACCGTGCAGGAACTGCTCGGTCACAAGGACGTCAGGACAACCCAGATCTACACCCATGTTCTCAACCGCGGCGGCCGCGGTGTGCGCAGTCCGCTGGACAACTAGCCGGTCAGGGCCGTTGCGGGTGCTTGCCTTTCGGGGAAAACATGCCCTGCTTTTCATGATGCAGCGCCGAGATGTCCAGGTCACCGAGGCCGGCCTCCATCAGGCGCCGGTAGTGGATCAGGGTCATCTCGACCATCGGCAGCGCCACGTCGAACTGATCTGCCATCTGCTTGCAGATGGCGAGGTCCTTGTGATGCAGCGCAACCCGGAAACCGGGCTCGTAATTACCGCGCGTCATGGTGGGGCCGCGGTGCTGCAGGAACCAGTTGCCCGCCGCACCCGAACCGACCACCTCGATGACCTTGTCGAGCGGCAGTTCCAGTGCCCCGGCGAAGGCCAGCGCCTCGCTCACGGCCTGGTTGATGCCGGCCGCCATGACCTGGTTCACCGCCTTGGTCGCCTGCCCCGCCCCGACCGGCCCCATGTGCTCAACGCGCCCGGCGATGCTGTCCAGCACCGGCCTGACCTGGTTCAGCACTTCCGCTTCGCCGCCGACCATCATCGCCAGCGTACCGTTGCGTGCACCCTCCATGCCGCCGGAGACCGGTGCATCGAGGAAGTCGGCTTTCGCTTCCTGCAGCCGGGCTGCGGCCTCGCGTGCCGTGTCGCGGCTGACAGTGGAGGTGTCCACGACGACCATGCCGGGACGCAAACCCGGCAGCATGGCCTCGACCACTTCCAGCACATCAGCATCGGCAGAGACCGAGATGATGACGAGATCGCAGTTCTGTGCCAGCGCTGCCGGCTCGACCGCGACCGGCACGTCGATCTCGTCTGCCAGCTGCCGTGATTTCTCCATGCTGCGGTTCCAGACCGCGGCCAGGTAGCCCGTCCTGTGCAGGTTGCGCGCCATGGGGGTGCCCATGGCGCCAAGTCCGATCACACCGGTTTTCATTGCAGTCCCTCCAGCTCAGGTCACGTTGTTATTGTTGCGAATACGGGGATTCGATGCAGCTAACCTTAGCGCGAATTTGTGCCGGGTGCGATCCGGTGATTTTTGATTGCGGCCCGGAGAGCCGTGATCGGATGTCGCTATTCCTCTTCCAGGTAGGTGGTGCCGCTGAGGCCGCCTTCCAGTGCCTGCAGGCAGGTGGTGCGTTCCAGTCCGGTGAGGCCGGCCGCGGCGATCTTCTCGCGGTAGCGCGCCATCAGCCGCTTCGGCTCGAACTCCACATAGCGCAGCAGTTCATCCACGGTGTCTCCGTGGCGCGCGTCGACCAGGCGGTAGCTGCCATCGGCGGACAGTTCGACGTTGACCGCATCGGTATCGCCGAACAGGTTGTGC